>NZ_SDXQ01000054.1:0-53708 GCF_006964045.1 Arthrobacter sp. TS-15
AACCTGAGCGAATAGAGATAACCCCCCAGACCCTGCTGGAACCAGCATCCCCGCTCCTGCCCAGTGAAGGAGGCACCCAATGAACGCGCAAACCCGTACCCTCGCCAAAATCACAGACACGGTGGCATGGACATACGCCTGCCTGTCGATGTCGATGGTGTCCTTGGGTTTCGCTTTCCAGGTTGTCTACACAACCGTCGCTAGTGACGAATAGCAGATGAGCCAAGGATTCCCCGCCGGCTACTACGTCCTGGCAATTACTTCGCTTGCCTTGGTTGGACTAGCCAAGCTGGGAAAACCAACAAACGCACCAAAGATTACTCTTGGGGCTCTGCTCGGTCTCATGGCAATTGTGATCGCGGTGCTCAGCTTCGACTTCCAGTCTCTGGTTCTCACTCCACCTTTCTGGATCACCCTTGTGGGTGGAATCGTCACCTACGTCTCCTTGTTCATCGGATGGCGCAGCGACGCGGCCGAGAAAAGGCTAAGGACAGAAGTCGCGGATCTAGAGGCCGAAGTTCAGATTAAGGCCGAAGTCATCGCGGCCCTTGAAGGGAAGTCCCCAAGCCTAAGGGGAATCGCGGTCCTCCTAGCAGGCGTGATTTCGGTAAATCTGCTCGGAGCCGCAACGAAACGGTTTTACAACCGCGACGGAGGACAGAAGTGAGCGCACCAAACCGTAAAGGGATGGGCATGGGCGAAGCCCTGCTGGTCTGGCTGGCCATTGGCTTCATCGTCATTTTCGGCGGCGGAACCTACGCCGCCCTGCACCTAGGCTCCTGGATGGCGGGCATCGCCGCTCCACCAGCGCACCCCATTGATCTGATCGCCGGCCTCGCCAAAGGCCGCGTGCCATGGCCCACCGAAGCCACCGTCGTAGCCTGCCTCATGGCGGGTGTGGTGCTGGCCTTGACCATTGTTGTACTCGTGGCTTGGCGGAAGGGGGCGTCCAAGCGCGCCCGTGTTGACAAGGCCGCCCGATACCTCGGACGAGGGAAGTCGCTGGCCGCATTCTCGGAAAAAGGAGCGAAAGCAACCGCCGAGCGGCTGGGCGTGACAGATACTCCCGGCATCGTCGTCGGCAAAGTCGTGTCCACGGGACAGAAGTTCATCCAGTCCTGGGAAGACCTCAGCCTCGATATATGGGGACCCCGTACAGGTAAATCAACCTCCCGCGTCATGCCAGCCATCCTGGACGCACCCGGAGCCGTCGTCTCGACCTCGAACAAGCGCGACGTCGTGGACGGCACCCGCGGGGTCCGTGAGAGTACGGCTCCGGTGTGGGTGTTCGATCCGCAGAAGATCGCACAGGAAGAGCCGGACTGGTGGTGGAACCCGCTCTCCTACGTCACCGACGAAGAAAAAGCCTACAAACTCACCCAGCACTTCTCAGTCGGCTCCCGCGTTCCCGGGTCCAAGCCCGATGCCTACTTCGATCCCAAAGCCGAGGACATTCTGTCCTCGTACTTCCTCGCGGCCGCCCTCGGGGGTCTGCCTATCACCCAGGTCTACATCTGGGTCACCGAACAGGTAAACCGGGAACCTATCAACATCTTGAAACAGCACGATTACGAGCTGCAGTACAAGGGTCTGGAATCCACTCTAGAACTGGCCGATAAGCAGCGTGACGGTATCTTCGGCACGGCGGAGAAGATGATCCAATGCCTCAAGAGCCGGAACACGCTGCGCTGGGTCGCTCCGACCGGTGGGGCGACGGTGGCCACGGATGCCCGCCGCCAGTTCAACCCGCATGCGTTCGCTGCATCTCAGGAGACGATCTACATCCTGTCCAAGGAAGGTGCAGGCTCGGCCGCCCCTCTCACCACAGCCCTCACGGTGGCCATTGCCGAGGCCATGGAGGAACGGGCCGAGCGCAACGGCGGCCGTCTCCCCAAGCCCGCACTGTTCGCTCTCGATGAGCTGGCCAACGTGGTCCGCTGGGCGGCCCTGCCGGACCAGTTCAGCCACTATGGCTCCAAAGGCCTGATCGTCATGGGCATCCTGCAGTCCTGGTCCCAAGGGGTCGAGCTATGGGGAGAAGCGAACATGCGGAAGATCTGGTCGGCGGCGAACGTGAAGGTCTACGGCGGCGGCGTGGCAGAAGAAGGTTTCCTCCGCGCGCTCTCGGACCTGATCGGAGACTACAGTTACATCAACGTCTCCACATCCTCAGGCAAGTCCGGCTCCAGCCGCTCACGCCAAGAGAGCAAGGAACGCATCTTCGACGTTTCCAACCTCGCCGAACTGGACCGTGGCCGCGCCGTCGTCCTCGCCTCCGGCGCACCGGCCACGCTCGTCCGGACCATGCCCTGGTACACCGGACCCCACAAGGAAACGGTGGAGGCATCCATCAAGAAGTACAGCCCCCGGCCCGAAGAACCACCCGTCCCGGTGCCGGCTGCACCGGTAACCAATCCCTGGGTCACGAAGTAGGAAAGGGCGCCGCACATGGCAACTGATTTTGACCTCTACGACACGGACGCATCGGCCCCAGCTGCAGCTGGGCAAAGCGCGGAGAAGGAACCGGAGCTTGTCTACGGGTCAGCTGAGGAGTTTCTCCATGAGCAGCTGCTTCCCACGTACGTCCGCAGCGTCACGGGTAAGTCCGCGAAGTGGTGCATCGAGTGGTATTTCCACCCAGAGGCCGTCTCACGCGTAGCGGCTCTTTGGCGCTCCTGGGAACACCTTCGTCTAGATCCGGCAACCGGAATGAGCGTCTGGTGGCGGGACCACGCAGACCACCACATGAGAGTCCTCCTCGACCCCCAAGGTCCCTTCTACAACTGCGACATGAAAGAGCATCGCGATCCCGAACACCTCGAACCTCACAAAGCACCCCACGGCTGGTTCCCCGACGTCAGAATCATCTAGCCATGATCCTCAAAGCTCTATTGCTGGCAGAAAGAGCATCCCGTCGGAACAAGAAAGTGATGCGAAGCACTGGCTCATCGCCGGCACTTCACTGCCTTTCGGCGACCCGTCCGCCTGCTGATAGCCCGTAGGCTCAATTGTCCGAACAGCGTCTGGACAATTGAGTCCAAGGTGCCTGTCGGTGGCTCGCATTAGGGTGGAATGATGACCGACTCTCGCGATCTGGACATGCCCGATGGCTACACGGACCTCCTTGAGGATCTGAAGGCGACAGTCAAGGCCGCCAGGATAAAGGCCCTTCGGACTGTTAATACCCAGCTCATCGAGCTGTATTGGACGATCGGCCAGGGCGTCCGGCTGCAGCAGGAACGGCAGGGCTGGGGGAGCGGGGTGATCAAGAGGCTGTCCGAGGACTTGCGCCGAGAGTTCCCGGAGATGAAGGGCCTTTCGCCGCGCAACATCCAGTACATGACGACGTTCGCCGGAGCCTGGCAGGAGGGTCCAATTGCGCAACAAGCTGTTGCGCAATTGCCGTGGGGCCATGTCACTGTCCTGCTGGACAAGTTGGACGCACAGGAAAAACGTACTTCGTACGCTGCGGCGGCCGTCCAATACGGGTGGTCCAGGAATGTCCTGCTGAACATGATCATGAACCGGACCCTCGAAAGGACCGGAGCAGCTCCGTCCAACTTCGCGCAACAGCTTGTTGCGCAAGACTCCGAGCTTGCCCAACAAATCGCGAATGACCCCTACAACTTCGAATTCCTGGGCTTGTCGGGGGAGGTCGCTGAACGCGAACTGGAACTGGCTTTGACCAGTCGAATCACCGAAACCCTGCGCGAACTCGGACCAGGATTCGCTTTCGTTGGGCGGCAACTCCACTTCGACGTCGACGGCGACGATTACTACGTCGACATGCTGTTCTTCCACATGGACCAGAACAGATACGTGGTCATCGAACTCAAGACAGGGAAGTTTCAGCCGGAGTTCGCCGGAAAACTTAACTTCTACGTCGCCCTCGTCGATGACATGCTCCGCCGCGAGCACCACAACGAAACAATCGGCATTCTTATCTGCGGCGCCAAGAACGACCGCAGCGTACGGTACAGCCTCGGCCGCTCAACCTCGCCCATGGCGGTCGCTGCCTACACCTACGACAAGCTCCCGGCAGACGAGAAGCGTGCCCTGCCCAATGAAGACCACGTTGTGGCAGCACTCGAATGGGCAGAACCCGGCACAGAACCAGAAGACTGAGCCTTCCAGAACACCCGCAAACGCCGATAAGCACCCATATGTCGCGTTGCCTATTGGCCTAACTGAAGGTGGAGCAGCAGAGTCAGGAAGGTACGGCATGCCGCAGGTATTGATACACCGTTTCCCGGCTGATCCCGTAGTCCTTCGCGAGGATTGATTTAGGTGTTCCGCTAGCCGCCCTTCTTGCCAATTCGTTGGCTTGGTCTTGGGTAAGTGCCTTTCTGCGGCCACGGTAGGCTCCGCGTTGTTTGGCGAGGGCAATGCCTTCCCTTTGGCGTTCCCTGATGAGTGAGCGTTCGAACTCAGCGAAGGCCCCCATGACGGAGAGCATGAGGTTGGCCATGGGGGAGTCCTCACCGGTGAAGAGCAAGTGCTCCTTGACGAACTCTACCTGCACGCCCTTGCCCGTGAGAGCTTTGACGACGAAGCGGAGGTCATCCAGATTCCGTGCCAGCCGGTCCATACTATGCACAACGACGGTGTCTCCCTCGCGGGCGAATCGCAGCAACTCGGCCAGTTCTGGGCGGTTGGTGTCCCTGCCCGAAGCCTTATCGGTGAAGGTTCTGTCGAGGGCTTGCCCATCAAGCTGGCGTTGCTCGTTTTGATCCAAGCTGCTGACTCTCACGTACCCGATCCGCTGACCAGCCATGGTACACACTCCCAAATCAGTGTCAGGTTTGAATCTAGGTGCCGCGCAACATGCTGTCAAGAAGGTTAGGAATGATCCTATTCTGACACTCTGGGCCGTCAGCCTGACGTCAGGTTGGGGTGTAGCTCATAGAGCAACGGGAACCTCCTACTCACGCCGGTGGGTGGTTAGAGAATCTATCCAGAGATCCGTCGGCATTAGGGACGGACATTTGTCCTCAAGGCTTTATGGACGGCGCGCAGACATGTTGTCAGGTCCTCTAGTTCACCTTCACACGATCTATTCGCGGGACTCCCGAGTTGTGCCGCATGGCACTTCATGGTCGACACGAACGATGTATTTGCCGTGATCGCGTTGTATGACCATGATTCCCTGTCTGCGCTCAAGAGCGGCGGGTATAAGTCTGGTGATGGCACGGTTAATCTTTTCGTCTCTTCTTTGAGGCTCCTCCAAAACGATGACTTCAATAGAAAGAGGAAGCCCCGGGCTTGGGAATAGGCCGCTGCCCATTAGCGAGAACACAAGTCCTCCTTTACCAGTCGAATGTATTTGAGGTTGAGTCCTGGTCTCTGGATCTAGAGCCGGTGGACGTTTGACAAGGGCAGTGCAGTGCCAAATCATGGAAAGCCCGGTGAAACCCGAGGAGTCATTTTGTGATTCAGCAAACCGACCGCTACCTCCCGCAGGAGCGCTGCGGGAGGTAGCTGTCACGAGAGTGCGAGCTTTAAAAGCTCGCTTGGATGATTCAACTGCGTGTGGAGGGGGCACTAGGGAGTCCATCCGCCGCGCCGTGCTCGACGATCTCGTGGATCTTGTGTTCAGCCTCCTCCAGCTTGCGCTGACGGGGCACCAGGACGGTCACAATGGCGCCGAAGAGCGCCACACCACCGTAGATATAGAACGCTGTTGACCCACCGATACCCGCTGCGGCCAACCAGCCGCCGATGATCGGGCCAAAAATGCCACCCAGGCGACCCAAGCTTGCGCACCACGCCACGCCAGCTGCACGGGCATTAGTGGTGAAGTAGTTGGATTGGAAGCCATAGATCAGCACTTGAGTGCCCAGCGTACCTACGCCAGCCAGGGCGATGAACACGAACAGAAGAGGGAGCGGGAAGCCGAAGGTCATCAGCACCAATGTGATGGCGGCCAGCACGAAGGTTCCGGCGATAACGCGCTGGGGACCGGTTTTGTCTGCTACGCGGGAGGCGAGCAGAGCGCCCACCACGGCTCCGAGGTTCAGGGCCAGCGGGAAGAACAGGGAGTAGGTGCGCCCGTAGCCATACCCTTCCATGATCTTGGGCAGCCAAGTGTTCAAGCCGTAAGTGAGCAACAAACCTGAAAATGACATCAGGCCGAGCAGGACTGAAGCGAGGGCGAACTGACGGGAAAAAACCGCGGCGAAACCGGTCTTTTGCGGGGCAGCGCCAATCTGCTGGATGATCCGCTCCTCAACCAGCGGGACACCTGTACGCTGCGCTGCAGCCAAGGCCTCCTGTTCACGGCCGCGTGCGAGCAGCCAACGCGGAGACTCGGGCAATTTGAACCACGCGATCGGCAATAGGAGCACGAGAGGCAGTGCCCCCACCATGAACAGCCCACGCCAGCCCACGTCATCCAATAGCAGGATGCCCATGACGGAAGCAAACACGCCGCCAGCGGGAATGCCCGAATAAACGACAGCGTTGTACACGTGGCGTCTACCTGCCGGTGCGAACTCTGCCATGGTCGCCCCGGCCGTGGCGATGACGACGCCGAGGCCGAGTCCGGTGATGAAACGCATCGCGCCGAAAGAAGAGACGGTCGTCGTTAACGCCGTGATGAACATGCCAATGGAGAACCACGCGATGCCCAAGAGCATGAGACGCCGCCGGCCAAAGAAGTCACCGACCGCACCGCAGACCAGTGAGCCGACGAGCACGCCTATAAGTGCCCAAGAGCCAAGCAGACCAGCCATGCCGGCATCGAATGCGCCAATCTGCCCGGCGTCTGACAGCAGTCCCGGCAGTACAGTCCCGTAAATAACGAGGTCGTAACCGTCAAAGAGTAGGGCGGCGCAAATGACGAAGGCGACCCACTTTGCTGTGCGGGCCTCCTGTTGTGGATTCTCGGCGATGATGGCGTTTTGCTGAAGCATATGCCCGGGTCCTCTCTGAACAGAGCATGAAAGAGTATGGAGCCGGAAGTTATTCAAAATCCCTGGCTGCCTTGCATAGTCTGGCAGCGATGCGATCGCGCTCATACTAGGTATGTACCGGGGTTTATGCCGGGGGGTGTTTTAGATGTTGTCGGTATAAATCGGGCGGAGTGGAAGCTTGCCGGTCGGTGGCCAGTGTCCAAGAACGGCGGCGCCTTGCTTCAGCTGATCAGCCGAGTCGGCACTGGAGCGGGAAATGGGACGATGGTTTGGTCACAAACGGTGCGCGAGAGAACATCGATGCGCAGCGGTCTGCTCTGCGAGGGTAAGGCCGTCGGCCACCTCCTGCTTGCGGTTCCCGCGAATATACGTGGCTCACCCGCCGCCCAAAGAAAGCCCCGGCCAAGCCTTTCCGGCAGCACGCCGAGGGCCCAGGCCGCGTTTCTTTGGCTTGCACCTGTCCGGCGAGGGGACCTCGTCATGCCACCAGCCCGCCCATGCGCTGGATGTCAAGGAGCCGGTGGGAAATTCGGGTATGAGATTCCTGCCCATGGGAGCTTGTTCGGAAGCTTGCTCTAGGGGATGAAGGAGGAGGAGATTTTTCCAGAGATGCACTGTTTGCCTTCCGTTGATTCTGTTAACACTGTTGTTCCGTGGGGGCAGCGAATTGTCCTGGCGTAGATTAAGTCAGCCCTGCCAAGAGATGTACGGAAATATGCCCTTTCTCGGTCGTTGCACGCGCTGGCTGGCACCGGACGGCAGCCGCACCCGGTCTACCGCGCGGGAATTCCGGCGAGACTCTGCCACGACGCCTGACCTCAGAAAGCCGAGTATCCAGCGTCTACGGGGAGGCTGACGCCGGTGATGAAGGACGCACGGTCGGAGGCAAGCCACACGACTGCCTGGGCAACCTCGTCCGGTTTACCCAATCGTTTAATTGCTTGCCATGAGAGCAAAGTTTCCTGCTCCTCCGCCGGTAGGGACAGAAGCATGGGCGTGGCGATTGAAGCCGGGCACACAGCATTGATGCGAACGCCCGTGTCTGCTGCCTCCACGGCTACGGATTTAGTGAGGCCCACAACACCATGCTTCGATGAGGCGTAGCCGGAGTATCCAGGCAACCCGAGAATTCCTGCGGCGCTGGCGGTGTTTACGATCGAGCCCCCGCCGTTGTCGATCATGGCCCGAAGTTGTGCCTTCATCCCGAGGAAGACGCCCTTCAAATTAACGTCGTGGACGCGGTCCCACTCTTCTTCGGTCGTCTCCAACGCGGTCTTCTGAAGCTCGATACCGGCGTTGTTGTGGGCGAAATCCAGAGTGCCAAAATTTTCAATGACCGTCCTGACGGCATGCTCCTGATCGGCCAGTGCGGTAACGTCCATCACCAGCACGCGCGCTTCTCCCCCGGCTTTTTTGACCTGGCGGGCCGTTTCTTCCAAGTCCTCCAGCCGCGCCTGTAGGTCTCCGATGACCACGTTGGCGCCTTCACGTGCAAATGCGACCGCCGAGGCGCGGCCGATACCACCGGCAGCACCGGTCACGATGCCGTTTTTTCCTTCAACCAGCATGATTCTTCCGTTCATGTAGTGCCTTATGATCCCTCAGGCCGGAAGCCATACGGGCAGGTTGGCCGATGGTTTCGCCGGGTCAATCCTGCTTCGAAAGAGCAGCGGCCGAGTGAGGAGGATCACGTCTTCGACTTACCGTGACATCTATTTCTCCCGCATCCAAGGCTGTAGCCAGCCTGCGTCCGTATCGGTCAAATACAGCTTTGTCCTGGTTCAATCAGTGACAACAGTGGGAGGAAAGCTGCTGATTGCCTGGTGGAAGTTCACGCACCTTTTGGTTGTGAGCGGGTACAATTTTCGTCTACATGTGATAATTGACATACCGGTTCCAGCTTTGCCGGCCATCCGATGCGGACGAAGAAGCCCGCATGGCGCTGGCCGTAACGAGACGCTGCATGGAATGTAGTCTCACTGATACCCACGCAGCCATCCCCCTCCGTAGGCCAGGAGTCCGAAGGGTCCAACTGATGAGGATTAGCCAACATTGTGACAAGCAACCCTGAATCGTCGTCGCCCCCATCTTGGTTCCGGACAAAGGAGATTCCCTACTCAGAGCGCAGGTCACTTTGGGAGGAGTACATCACCCGGCAGCAGATGCCCCTCGCTGTCACTCCGATTCACGATCGTCCTCTTGAAGCGATAGCCGCAGGCGTCAAAGGAGAAGGACTACGGTTCGCTCATATCGCTGGCTCCGCGCAGGTAGCTGCTCGGGGCGCGAAACAGCGGCAGCAGACAGAGTGCCGGCTTGTCGGATTGGAACTCGTCGAACGCGGCCAGGGCTTGTTCAAGGACGCGAACTCGGTACGCGTTGTCACGGCGGGTCAGGGGATCATCTTCGACGCAAACGGAACTTTCTCGATGGCCTTTGAGAAGGGCATGCGGGAGTCCGTTCTTATGGTGCCTTACGATCTGCTGGAGCCCTCGGCGATCCCAACTTCTCCGAGGATATTTTCCTTTGACCAGCCAGGAACCTTGGGCCATGCAATGGCAGACGTCATTCGGAATGTCCTCAGGAGCCCGGAGCTTGTGGCCGGAGCGGAACGGGATGCTCGGGACCTGTTTCCCGGGTTGCTGCCGCGGGGGTACCGCTCCTTGGCCTCATACCGCCTACAGGCATTGGACCTTCTTAGAAGCCGCTTTGCAGACGCCGACTTAAGTGGCGAAACGAGTGCCCAAGCCTTGGGAATTAGTGAGCGGCACCTCCGTCGAGCGTTCGCCAATGAAGAGGGTGGTGTCGGGCGGGCGCTCCTGAGCGTACGGCTGGAGGCGGCCGCAGGTCTTCTTGTAGATCCGGGGAGCAGGTCGCTCTCCATTGCCGAGCTTGCGGCCCGATGCGGCATTGAGTCGCAGTCATTCTTTTCACGGGAATTCAAGAAAAAGTACAACGTGACGCCACGGGAATACCGACGTGAGCGTGGGTTTGTGCACGACAGTACGGATTAGCAGCGTCTGCAAATTATAGATGCGTCGGCCCGCTGGAGTAAGGACTCCAGCGGGCCGACGCGTCTATGAATCCAGTATTTAGTTGACGAGAGCGGGGGTCTCCGCGGGCGCTTCCAGGCCGCCCGACTGGTACTCCGCGAGAGTGAAGGCCCCATCCAAGACGATGGCCTGACCTGTGAGGTAGCTTGCCAGGTCTGATGCGAGGAACAGTGCCAGGTTGCCAGCGTCGTCGATGGTGCCCAGTCGTTTGAGGGGAACGGCTGCAGCGATTTCGTCGATGACACTTTGGGGATCCGCTGGGTTCGTGTCTGCGGCGGCTGCCCGCATCATGGGAGTGTCCATGCTGCCTGGGAGGATCGCGTTTACCAGGATGTTCTGTCCCGCAAATTCGGAAGCCAGGGCTTTGGTGAAACCGAAGATAGCACCCTTGGACAGTGCGTAGACAGTCCAGCCCGGGTCGGCAACGATGGGCCCGGAGATTGACCCGAAGTTGATAATCCTGCCGTGTTTGTTGGACAGCATGTGCGGGACAGCGGCCCGGCAAGAGTTCCAGGTGCCTCGGACGTTCACGTCGATGACTTTTTTGTAGTGGGCGTCATCGACGTCCAGGAACATCCGCGAGTCACCGACTCCGGCGGCGTTTACCAGGACGTCTAGCCTGCCGGACTCCGCTGCAATCCCGTCGTACGCGGAAGTGAGGGATTCCTGGTCTGTGATGTCTACCTGAACGTGGTTGGCGTTCAGCCCTGCCTCGCGCATGTCCTGGGCAGCGGCTGCTACAAGGTTTGACCTGTCAATGAGGTAAACCTTGGCACCGGCTTCGGCCAGTTTCCGGGCACAGCCGTTACCCATGCCCATCGCACCACCAGTCACGATGGCGACCCTGTTTCGCATATTGATCATTGTTTTTCCTTTTATCTGAAGCTCGCGTCCTACTTTTTAGGGGGGTGACAGAGAAGTAGGATGCTCGCGGTTCTGCTTAGACGGAAGCCGGCTCGGACGTAGGAGCTGGCTTGGATGTTGCGGCAGCAAGTTCTTCGGCTGATCGCGGAGAGGTCAGCAATGGGAGTTTCTCTTGAACTCTGCGGCGATAGGCGTAGAGCACCAGAGACAGGGCCAGGATGCCTAGTCCAATGAATAGCTCGCGGGGGCCGCCGTATCCGCTGAGATCGAAGGAAAGAGCACCGACAACGAGGATGACGGCCGTGTAGCCCGTCAGGATGACAGCCAGTGGGATCGCGAAGCGGCGAACTCGGAAGGGTCGGGAGAACTCCGGGTGGTCGGCCCGAAGAACAAGGAAGCCCGCGAGTGCCGTGAGGATAGCGAAAAGGTAACCGAAGTTGGCCGCCACCAGTATTGAGATCGGGTTCGATATGAAAACCACCAGAAGAATATTCATGATGACCGCGGTCCATACCGCTCGCGCGGGTACCCCCCGTTTGTTCAACTTCTCAAACTGCCGTGGCGCCAGCTTGTCCACAGCCGAACCATAAAGGGCGCGGGAACCGTCGGCCATAGAGGCGTTGACCCCCATGAGCAACGTGCACAGAATCGCAATAATCATGACGTCGATGAGAGGACCTGAATCAATGACCCGGGTGAATGCCGTAACGAAAGCAGCTGCCGGGTCGGCAGCAATTTCTGCCTGGGTCATCAGACCGCCGAATCCGAAAGGTACGAGCAAGAAGACCGCGAAGGTGTATGCCCCGGAGGCACGCAGCGCCTTCTTTCCGTCTGTCATGTTCTTGTACTCGGGGAGGAACGCGGCGCACATCTCGGTGCCGTAGGCAATCCAGCCGACGAGGTACAGCCATACGAGGACGAGCCTTATGTTGTCCCAGGGGCTGCCCGTCATCTCTCCAAGGCCCCAATTGAGGTTCTCAATGTGCCAGTTGGGCGAGACGATGGGTGCGAGGATAAATGCGGCAAATGAGGCAAGGAGAACCACTCCCATGATCTTGCTAACCCATGCTGCAAGCTGTGCGCCGAAAAGATTTGGCACCATGACGGCGACAATGATAGCGATTCCGATCAGCTGTGGAAGCCCAATCTGGGCGAATCCCAGGTCGAGTGACCACTGTGCGTCCGGGAACCATCGGGCGCCGATGATTGCGCCGGCGGTAACACTGATCACGGAAATAGCGGCGGACCAGCCGAACCAGTAACCAAAGGTCGCGAGGGCTCCGGCAGGGGCGAACCTCTCTCTCCACGCTTCGAAAGCGAAAATTGATACACCACCGGGTTTTTCCGGGAATATCGAGGCCATTTCAGCGAAAAGGCTGTTCTGGATCCAGCCGATGAGTGACGCTAGCGCCCAGATGAACATGGCAGCAAGACCACCAATGGCGGCGGCGGTTACTCCGAAAGATATGTAGAGGCCCCCTGAGACGGCCATGGACAGGGCGAAAGCGTCCTGCCATTTGAGGCTCTTGTGGAGGTGCTGGTCTTCTTTCTCAGAGACCTGCGTTTGCGAATCAGACATGCGGCTTCTCCTTTGAAGCGCGGCCCCGTTCTTTCCCAAGTTGTGGCAACCGAGCGAGGATTTGGACTGAAGTTGAGTTTGCGTGTCGAGCCCGCTTCGAAGTGTCCCGCTGGAGTGCGAAGCGCGGGCCCGCTCGAACCATGAGCTGGCGCGTTATGGGATCTCGGGGCCGGTGGACGCAAGGTGCACCGGCCCCAAGGGGGTAGCTACGGATGTTCAGGATGTATCAATAGGGCTGTGCTAGACACCAACGGGATCAAGTACGGGTTCCGCAGGCTGGGGCTTGACCAGGTCGAAGAAAATCCACTGCGAGCCCTCAGGGGCCAGGCCGCTGAGCATGAGGCCGCAACTCTGAACCACCGACGGGCCCGAGCTGGCGTGCTGGGTGCCAGCGTGAAGGTCGCGCCACACGCGCTGTACCGGAGTGTTGCGCATGACATCAGCGCCGGCCCACCGGTGGACGAAGACGCTGACTTCGTGGACGCTCCAGGTCGCATTGGTGAGCGCGAGGCGGGTCAGCGATTCCTGTTCCTGGGTGAGGGGTTCGCCTGCGTAGATGAAGGGCTCCAGATCCCGATAGGTTTCCATGAGGAACGCACGAGCCGAGCGGAATTTTGCCTCTGCCCGGGCAAACTCTGCGTAGAACTCTTCGCTGTTGATGGGCGAGCCCGGGTTCTTGGACCGCTTAGCCGCCAGCTCCTTCATCTCATCGAGAAGGCGTCGCCCGACACCAAGTGCCCACGCTCCGTGCTGGACGCCTGCGGCGCCGGCGACGCCGAGCCGGTAGTAGGCGCCACCGCGTACGGGGTCGGTGGTTACGACGTTGAAGGAGTAGTTCGCCGGGACGTACACGTCTTCGCCGATGTAGTCGATGCTTCCTGTGGCCCGCAGGCCGATGACATCCCAGTTGTCGACTTCGGTGACGGTGTCCCTGGGGTGAATAAAGATGCGCATTTCCCCGGTGTCGTCAGTGAGAGCCGCGGTGAATGCGTGAGTGGCCAGGGGGAATCCCGAGGCGAACCGCCAGTGCCCCGAGATACGGTACCCGTCTCCGTCCCGTACAGCGCTGCCGGGGAAGGTGCCCTGACCGGCGCACAACGGGTACTTCCCGTCCCGGAAGAGCTCTGCGATAACGTTATTGTCCTCCAAGTAGGCTCCGGCAACGCCGGTGAGGGTAAGGAGGGCCATGGCGGACCAGCCGGTAGAGGCGTCCGCGTAGGAGATTTTCTCGACGGTTTGCAGAACCTGGGTCGGGCTTCCTTCCAGTCCGCCGAGCTCGGCCGGAGTCGCAATTAGGTAGGCGCCGGACTCGAGAAGAGCCTGGTGAACCTTGTCCGTGGGCCGGCCCAGGGCCTCGCTGGCGGGTGCTTCGCTCTTGATGAGGTCGGTGATCGCATCAAGGCGCTCCAGCAGTCCCTCGAACTGTTCGGAACCATATTTTTGGCTGGACATGTGTCTTGTTCCTTCGCTTTGTGGGTGATGTGTTGATATTCAGTGGTGGTCGTGGGCAAGGGCGCGTTCTGCACAGGTGAACTCACACCGGCACTTAGCCGGTGGTAGTCGCTAGGCTGGGGTGCGGCGCCAAGGCTCCCCAAGCGCCTCGATAGAACAGAAGCGGGTCGATGCCGTCCTGCTGACCGAAAGCGCGTACCTTCCCCAAGACGAGCAGATGATCGCCGCCGTCATACATGCGCCATGGGTCGCATGTGAAGTACGCCAGGCTGTCGTTGATCCGTGGTACTCCGTCATCGGTAACCCAGTCGATGTGGTGATCGTCCTGCGGTTTTCCGGCGAACTGCAGCGCTGTCTGCAGTTGGGTTTCGTTGAGGATGTTGACCGTAAACGCGCGGTCTTGAAGACTCTGAGCCGCCTTGGCTGTCCGCATTAAGGAAACGAGGACAAGCGGCGGCTCCAGAGACACGGAGGTAAAGGAGTTTACGGTGGCACCGCGGAAAGCGCCGCTGTCAGCGTAGGTGACCACAGTGACACCAGTGGCAAAGTTCCCAAGTGTTCGGCGCAACTGCATTGCCTCGACAGGGCGATGCGGCGCGGGCCTCGCTTCTTTCGCTGTGAGGACGGTCGCCTGAGATTCCCACTCGAGGAACTCTTCTTTCCAGAACATCATGATGATCTGCTCTCGTGTTGTGTCTATAGGGGAAGGCTGATCTCTAGCTCGAGATCGACAGGTGAACGGTCGGGCTCCACATCGGGCCGGTCTCACCTACGGTCTTGCCTGGGGGCTTTACGCGAATAATGGATAGCCAGTCCGCGATGCTGTAGCTACAGTGGCACGGGTCACAGGCCTCTCGGGAGACTTTGATCGGACTTGTCCGAACTAGTCAAAACGGCGCGTCTTTCAGGCGATGACTATGAAGCCAAGCGGCATAGCCCCGCAGATGGCCACCAGAGGTCGCGCCCGATCACTCAATGGAAGAGCCTCCCTTAGCTCCGCTGTGTTCCAGTGGTCACTAGGAAAGACGGCGTCCTACGCATGTACCGCATTCCGCTGGTGAGAACCCCCTCGAAGGTTCGCTTGACGAACATACGTGCGAAAAGAGAACTTGATGCGTATTGTGATTGGTCATCGGCAGTTCGAATTTCTGTCTCTCCCCTCACCTACCGAGCGCATTGGAGTCCGCCGTGACCAAACCTGCCTTGAAAGCGGCACTGCTTTCCCCGGGGCGCCCGCTCGGAGAACGCCCGCTCCTGGTGCTAGGTTCCTCCTTGGGCACCGACTCCATGCTCTGGGACCGTACCGGTTCACTTTTACGCAATGACTACGACCTTGTGGTCTGGGACTTGCCCGGCCATGGAGACTCACCTGCCGCGACGGAAAGCTTCGATGTGGCAGCGCTGGCCGATGCCGTGGTGGAGCTGGTCGATTCGATCGCGCCCGGCGCGGCCTTCCACTATGCGGGTGTGTCGCTGGGTGGCGCCACGGGCCTGCAGTTGGGCCGAGCGCATGGGAAACGCCTCAAAAGCCTGTCCGTGCAGTGCAGCGGTGCCAAGCTCGGTACCCGTGAGGGATGGCTGGAGCGCGCCGAAACGGTCCGCAGCGAGGGAACTCCGGTGATGGTTCAGGGCTCTGCGCAGCGCTGGTTCGCGCCGGGCTTTATGGACCGTGCTCCCGAAGTCAGCAGCCGGCTCTTACAGGCACTGCGCGACGCCGACCGGTTCAGCTATGCCTTCTGCTGCGAAGCGCTGGCCGGGTTTGACATCCGCGAAGAAGTCGGCAGCATCCGTGTTCCCACGCAGGTCATTGCGGGGGCGCTGGACGGTGTGGCGCCGCCCGCGCTTGCGGAGGAGTTAGTCACGACGATCACGGAGGGCGGTGGCACGGCTATCGCCGTCACCCTTGAAGGCGTGGCACATCTGGCCCCTGCAGAGGCACCGGACCGTGTAGCCAAGTTGATGCGCAGCCTTATGACCTGGACCGAATCGCAGCAAGTAGGCATGCGAACATCCTGACACTGCCGAACCTGCTGACAGTCTGCTAGTGCGTACCCCTCCACAAATCAGCCTTAAAACCCAAAAAGGTTTGCCCGAGTAACGAAGACAACATGCCGTTCGAGCATGACACCAGTGATTAGACACCCTAGGAGAACAATGAATCAGGCTTTTGTGTACGACGCCGTGCGCACCCCTTTCGGCAAGTTCGGCTCCGGCCTCGCCGCCGTCCGCCCTGACGACCTTGCAGCCCATGTGATCCGGGAGTCCGTGAAGCGGGCTCCGGGACTGGATCCGGAGCGGATCGATGAGATGGTGTTCGGCAACGCCAACGGCGCCGGCGAGGAAAACCGCAACATCGCCCGGATGGGAACGCTGCTGGCCGGGCTTCCGGTGTCGATTCCCGGGACCACGGTCAACCGGCTCTGCGGCTCGTCCCTGGACGCTGCGATCATCGCCTCCCGCCAGATCAATGCCGGTGACGCGGACCTGGTGCTGGTGGGCGGCGCTGAGTCGATGTCCCGTGCTCCGTGGGTGCTGCCCAAGACGGACAAGCCCTACCCGGCCGGCGACATGACCCTGGCCTCCACCACCCTGGGCTGGCGCCTGGTGAACAAGGCGATGCCCAAGGAATGGACCATTTCCCTGGGCGAGGCCACCGAAAGGCTCCGTGAAAAGTACGGGGTGACCCGGCAGGCGCAGGATGAGTTCGCCGCGGACTCGCACAACCTGTCCGCCGCCGCGTGGGACGAGGGTTTCTACGACAACCTGGTGGCCCCGGTGCCGGGCACGGACCTGGTGCGGGACGAGGGCATCCGCCCCGGTTCCACCGCCGAGAAGCTGGCGGCCCTGAAGACGGTGTTCCGTTCAGAGCCCGAGGGCGCAGAGGTGGGCGGTACGGTCACGGCCGGCAACGCCTCCCCGCTGTCCGACGGCGCCTCCGCGGCCTGGGTGGGCAGTGAAAGTGCCGCCGGGCTGCTGGGGCTGGAGCCTTTGGCCCGTATTGCCGGGCGTGGTGCGCACGGCAACGATCCACAGTACTTTGGGTTCGCCCCTGTGGAGGCGGCGAACAAAGCCCTGGCGAAGGCGGGCATCGGCTGGGACCAGGTGGGCGCCGTCGAACTTAACGAAGCGTTCGCCGCGCAGTCCCTGGCCTGCATTAACGCCTGGGGCATCGACCCCTCGATTGTGAACCGGCATGGCGGCGCCATCGCCATGGGCCACCCGCTGGGTGCTTCGGGAACCCGGATCCTGGGCACCCTTGCCCGGTCGCTGCAGGCCTCCGGGGAGCGCTGGGGCGTCGCGGCGATTTGCATCGGGGTCGGGCAGGGCCTGGCCGTGGTGCTCGAAAACGTAACTACTGGCGTGAAGGGCTAGGCAATGCTGACTTTTGTTGACTCCGTAAACGAGGCCGTGGCCGGCATCAAGGACGGCTCCACGGTGATGATCGGCGGTTTCGGCAACGCCGGGCAGCCGTTCGAACTGATCGATGCGCTGATGGACTGCGGCGCCACGGACCTGACCGTGGTGAACAACAACGCCGGCCAGGGCGACCAGGGCCTTGCCCTGCTGATCAAGGAAGGCCGGGTGCGGAAAATGATCTGTTCCTTCCCGCGGCAGTCCGACTCCTGGCACTTCGACGCCAAGTACAAGGCCGGCGAAATCGAGCTGGAACTCGTCCCGCAGGGCAACCTGGCCGAGCGCATCCGTGCCGCCGGGGCCGGCATCGGCGGGTTCTTCACCCCCACCGGGTACGGCACCATGCTGGCCGAAGGCAAGGAAACCCGCATTATCGACGGCCGCGGCCAGGTCTTCGAAACGCCCATCCACGCGGACGTCGCCCTGATCAAGGCACTGAAGGCCGACGGCAAGGGCAACCTGGTCTACCGCAAGACCGCCCGGAATTTCGGCCCCATCATGGCCGCCGCGGCGAAGCAGACCATCGTGCAGGTGTCCGAGATCGTCCCCACCGGGGCGCTGGACCCGGAGACCGTGGTCACCCCCGGCATCTACGTCAACACCATTGTCCGCATCCCGGCGGGCACCACCGAGAAGGCGGCCTGACATGAGCCTCACCGAAACCAGCATCAAGACCTCCGCCACCCCGTTGGGCCGCGACGACCTGGCCCGCCTGGTGGCCCGCGACATTGCCCCCGGTTCCTTCGTGAACCTCGGGATCGGCCAGCCCACCCTGGTGTCCAACTACCTCACCGCTGAACAGGACATCACCCTCCACACGGAGAACGGGATGCTCGGCATGGGACCCGAAGCGCAGGGCGACGAAATCGACGGCGACCTGATCAACGCCGGCAAGATCCCCGTCACCGAACTCCCCGGAGCCTCGTACTTCCACCACGCCGACTCCTTCGCGATGATGCGTGGCGGGCACCTGGACATCTGCGTCCTGGGCGCATTCCAGGTCTCCGTCACCGGTGACCTCGCCAACTGGCACACCGGCGCGCCCGGCGCGATCCCCGCCGTCGGCGGTGCCATGGACCTCGCCACCGGGGCCAAGGACGTGTTCGTCATGATGACCCTGCTGACCCGCGAGGGCGCGTCCAAGATCGTGGAGTCCTGCACCTACCCGCTCACCGGCGTGGGCTGCGTGACCCGGGTCTACACGGACAAGGCAGTGTTCCTCACCGGACCCGAGGGCGTCAGCGTCCGCGAAACCTTCGGCTGCACCCTCGAGGAACTCCAGGAACTGGTACCCGTGCCGCTCAAGGCCGCCGCAGCGGGTGGTTGAGCCCGTCGAAACCAGGCCGCCCTAGGATTGGTAACCATGACCGACGCAGCAGTAGCGGGCGCCCCGCAAGCCAGCGACCAGTACGTACAGTCGCTGGCGCGCGGGCTGGCCGTGATCCGCGCGTTCGACACCGACCATCCGGTGATGACCCTGACGGAAGTGGCCGGCAGGACCGGCCTGACCCGGGCCACGGCGCGGCGGTTCCTGCACACCCTGGTGGAGCTGGGCTACGTGCGGACAGACGGCAAGACGATCGCGCTCGGCTGTCGCTGACCTGGCCATCAGGTCCGCGAACGCCTATGTCAGACGCAACTGTTCCAAGGCCACCATTACTTCGCCCACAACGTCTGCTGGCTAACAGCCAGCGTCCGTGCTCCTCGCCGCCTACATGACTACTAAACACAGAGGGTGAGTCAAAACGCGGGAAGCAGAGCCAGTCCACGACCCGTTGCGGGAGACGAGAGGTCCCGCCTGGAGATCCGAAAGCAGCGCATAGTCGTCTATGCGTCCGGCCACGGCACAACTCGACCACAACCTGTTGAGATGCGTTAGACGTTCCGTACGTCCCTTGCAAGGTGAATTGTGCCAATGATGCAGGTTGCACTGGGTCAGGCAGGTTCGCAATGGTGAGTGGCTCTAGTTGAGCCGGCTGCAGAAACTGACCAACAACAAAACTACGTAAATAGGGTGCGAATTGCTGTTTCACGGGGCACTGGCCTCGATGCCAAACTAAGGAGACCCGAAACACATTGGCCATGTGATCAACGTCGAAAAGCGAAAGGAATGATGGGCATGACACGAGAAGAAGCCTACGCACGATGCCCTTTGGACTCATATGTGGAGTTTTACAGTGGCCAATGGCTCGTCGTCCCCTTTGAACCCGTTAAGCAACCTCCCTTTTTTACTTGTCTCCCAAGCACCGGCGGGTTGAGCTGAGATCCAAGACCAGTACCTGCTGCCGCCTCTATTGCCGGCGAGCGGTCTAGGGAAACCAACGGTTCGCCGAGCCGGGCAGGCTTCACTAGAGGCCTCCTTCAAACCAACAACTACCACTACCTCCCCAGCGAGGACGGAATAACAGAGACGAGCACGATCTCAATGTTTACCCATGCACCACAAGAACTCGTGGTCACCGCAGCCACCAAGGCGCAGCTCGAAGTTCACCTCTCCGGCGCAATTGACCGGATACGAGCCACCGCGATGACAGAGCGGCGTCGAGGCATCCTTGTGACACATCAGGCCCCCGGCCAGTTTAAGGTCACCCTTTCCGACGAAGTCCCGTTCGGACTCACACGGCAAAAAGTGGCATGGTAAGGCCCTCTTACAGCTTCTCTGCGTTGCCTTGGCTGACCGAAAGGCCCTCCGTTTCCGTCACCCTTCAAACAGGCCGTCGACCCAAATCTGCCGAACGCGATATCCGGGCGGAAGTCCCACAGGCAAACCCGCGTCTAGTGCCCTGGGAAAGGCTGTCGGCATCCAACACCCTCGTCCGACAGCCACAAGGGTAAAGGAACACAGCCAAGGCCTCAGCATGTAGCCGGAAAGACAAAACAATCATGGAATCACCGCTGGAATTCCGCCGGAATAAGCAACCCGTCGGGCACCAAAACCGAGCGCAAACCCCCGATGTTGGTCTGGAACCAGCCACCCCCGCAGTGTGGTGGGAACTGAAGCGAGGGGACAACGTCAGCCTGTTCGTCTTCAAGGAAGGGAAGCAGTCCGGCCTCGTCGACACAGTATCTGCTGACGGATCCGTTCTTTGGCTCGTACTCACCGGGGGGCGAGGCCGCCGGTTGTTCCTCCGGGAAGATGTCCACAGCATTACCGTTATGCCTCACGGCCTTGCCACAAGATAAACCTAAAGATTCGGAAGCCGTCTACGGGCGGCCCCGAATGGACTCTCGCGCCAAGGCCGGCGCTGACCGCACTGTTTGCGTTCCACCCTCGTCTCAGTCCGTCGTATCTAGGTATAGATGATGTGCATGAGATTGATGGTTCGCGACCTAACCCCTGATTAGGATGGCAACATGATTAGTCCCGCGCGTCTGCACTCAGACCTGTCCCGCCTAGGCCGCGAGACCGATATGCTCCTGGCTACTGTGGAGTCGCTGTCCGATGAGGAATTCACGGCACCTTCCTTGTGCAAAGGCTGGAGCCGGGCTGACGTCGTCGCCCACCTCGCCTCCAGTGGCCGGGCGTTAGTCAAACTCATTGACTGGGCCACTTCCGGGCGGGAGCACCAGCTCTACTCTTCCCCCGAGGCCCGCGCCCAGGAAATCGCTACCCTTGCTGCCTTGCCAAGCGAGGAACTACTCACCGAGCTGCGGGCTTCTGCTCGGTACTTTGCGGAGCAGGCCCAGCGGCTGTCCGGGGATCTGATGGTGGAGACAGTACAACTCCACGGCAAGTCAGTCCCGGCGACGGGCATCGTAGCCCTGCGTGTTGCGGAGGTCGTCGTCCACCATCACGACTTGGCCACCACATGGACCATCGAGGAAGCCGACCCCGACTCGCTGCTCGACGCGTTGGAGGCGGCAGTGCGTACTATGAGCGCCAAGGGAGCCCCGGGCATGACACTGGTGACAGAAGAACGGGATGAATGGGTTATCGGGGACGGCTCACTGCACGTCGCGTCCGACCGTGAGGGCCTCCTTGGGTGGCTGGCTCGCGGGGAGGCCGACAACATCGAAGCTGATGGCCCCCTGCCAGCGCTGCCTACCTGGTAAGGCGGGATCAGATGATCCCGCCACGGTAATCCCTGTAGAAATGCGGCGCCCAGGATAAAGGGCCCGGGTTGATGCCCTCCACAGATTTTGCGGCGCGTTGCCCGCCCACCAATAAGGAAGCAACGATGTCTGACCCTGACCAGGACGCGCCTAAGACAGCCAGAGAAATTGCCGGCATGCCCTCCCTAGGCCCACCGCTGTTCGAACGCCCCGACGTCCGGCCGGCTGGGCTGCGCGATTTTTTGCGGGACATCGGGCCGCACTACGTTTCCAACGGGATAGTAGGACTGGTGTTCTCCGCCTCCGGTCCGATCGCCGTAACTCTGACGGTCGGATCTGTCGGCGGCCTGACCCAGGCCCAGCTGGCATCGTGGGTCTTCGCTATCTTCCTCTCGGCCGGCGCGGCGACTCTGGTCACTTCATTGCTCTACCGGCAACCCTTGGGCTTTGCCTGGTCGATTCCAGGGACCGTGCTGTTGGGCCCGTCCCTACAGCATCTGTCCTTCCCTGAAGTAGTGGGGGCATTTTTCTCTGCCGGCGTTCTGATCCTTGCACTTGGCGCTACCGGGGTCGTCAGGCGGATCATGGCTGCAATTCCCCTGCCGATCGTCATGGCCATGGTCGCGGCCGTGTTCCTGCGGTTCGGGACGGACATCATCTCCTCAAGCCAGGCTGACCCCGCAATTGCCATACCAATGGTCGTCGCATTTCTTGCGTTGACGGCCCTCCCCGCCTTGGGCAAGTACCTCCCTCCAGTGCTCGGTGCCCTTGTGGTCGGCATCGCCGCCGTCGCGCTCAGTGACCGGTTCGCATTGGAAGCGGGCGGACCAATCTTCGCCGCTGCCGTATTCGCCGCCCCTCAGTTCACCGTGGCCGCTCAGCTGGAACTGGTGATTCCGCTCGCCCTGACGGTTCTGGTCGTGCAGAATGGGCAGGGGTCCGCCGTGCTCCGGGCCGCAGGTCACAAGCCGCCGATCAACGTTTTCGCGGTGACCTCGGGAGTGTTCTCCCTGCTCAATGCTCCCCTGGGAGCCGTCTCGGCCTGTGTAACTGGCCCCACCAACGCCATACTGACGGCCTCCGGAGAAAAACATCGCCAGTACACCTCTGCGGTGGTTTACGGACTGCTGTCTCTGGTCTGCGCCCTGCTGGCCCCCACGCTTACCCGCCTCATGCTCGCCACTCCTGAAGCCTTCGTCCTGACTTTGGGCGGCATTGCTATGCTGCGGGCCCTGCAGCAGGCCTTCGTCACCGCTTTTGCCGCAACCTACTCCCTGGGCGCCCTGGTCACGTTCGTCGTCACGATCTCAGGGCTGAACCTTTTCAACATTCACGCCGCCTTTTGGGGCGTTGTCTTTGGCTACGCTGTATCCCGCATGCTTGAGCGCCAGGACCACGCTACGTCCTGACCCGTCAATTGCTGAAGGGGCACCCAGGTTCCGCACTAGTGCTGGTCAAGGAAAGGACGCCGCCTCAGTTGGCCGGCATATCAGCCTTCGGGAAGTTTCCGGAGTGCTCCGGAAATCCCAGTATTGGGAGCAAGGAGAGCCGCCTACTGCGGTACACAAGGCTGCCGGTGCTTTCTCCGGGCATGTTGGGTCCGCAAACGTGGATGTGCCCCGAAGCGGAGGACTCCGGGGCACATCTCATGCAGGATCGTGCACTGCCGCGCTTGGGAAGAGCGGCTACTTGTGCTCGCCTTCCTTGGCCAGAACGTAGTTGTAAACTGCTTCCTCACCCTCTCCGCCATCGGTACGAGGCTTGGGGTCGAGCATGAGCTCGTCCTTGACCGCCGAAGCGATGTCGTCCGCGTTGTGCGGGTCCCCAGGGAAGTACAGCTGCTGGGTGACGGGCTGGTAGCCGGGGGCAGAAACCTTGATGTGGATGTGGGCCGGACGCCAGGCGTGCCAGCCCGCAGCGGCGATGAGTTGCCCGCAGGCTCCGTCGGTAGGAATTTGGTAGGGGGCGGGGCGCATGGTGTGGATCTCGAAGTAGCCGGTTTCGTCGGCCTTTACGGTGGCGCGGAACAACCATTCGGGCAGGCCAGGGGCGTACTGGGAATAGAATCCTGCTGCGTCGGCGTGCCAGAGCTCAATCTGGGCACCAGGGATGGGGTGGCCGGCCGTGTCGGTGAAGTTGCCGGTAAAGCGCAGTGGTGTGCCCTGCTCGTCCTGCCGCATTTCCACCGTGGCGGGGGTTTCCAGCACAGGGGAGTTCGGGACGTAGTAGGGACCCTCGATGGTGCCCTTGGTGCCCGGGCGGTCCTGAGAATTGATGTCCTCGATGGTGTGCTCCAGCCACACATCCAGGAAGAGCGGCCATTCGCCGTCAGTACCAACCTTGATCAGCCACGCCTTAAGTGCGTTGAACTCTTCGTAGGTGACCTGATGCTTGACCGCCAGGTCGTTAATGGCCTTAATAGCTTCCCCGGCCAGCAGGCTGACCCGCTCCTGTGACACTGCGATGGACGCAGTCTTGCCGGACGCAGCGAAGCGTTCCGTTGCCTTCGAGCCGGCCTCCACTGCAGTGCCCTCGTTCTTTTGGCGAATCTCCGCCTGGGTCTGAGTCATAGTGATCTCCACATTCTTCATTGAACTTGGGGTAGGAACCGCTCCTGCCCCTTGAGACGCGCCAGCGTAGGTATTAACCCGCTTAAAACGGCACGTGATGCCGTTCTCAGGCTAGTAGTCCTATAAGGACGATACAAATATGGATTAGACCGTTTATTTGTCATAAACCCTACATAACGACACCCTTGGTCGACCCTAGGGCTTTACCTGATGTGAGTGCAGTCACGAGCGGCCACAATTGGCTTATACCTTTTTCGGCCGGGCGGCTAAGTGCAGGCCCCGCCGCTCATCCGTTCCCAGCACTTCACCGCAGAAGGAGCACGTCATGACCGAAAATTTGACCCACGTCCGCGAGGTTCTTGCCGACGCCGTTATCGATGACCGGGAGCGCGGCGTCATCCGGGCAAAGCGGGAGATCTTCACTGACCAGGAAATTTTCGAGATGGAAATGAAGTACATCTTCGAGGGCAACTGGGTGTATTTGGCGCACGAGTCGCAGATCCCGCAGGTGGGGGACTACTTTACGACATACATCGGTCGGACCCCCGTAGTCATCACCCGGGACAAGGAGGAGAAGCTCAACTGCATCGTTAACGCATGTTCTCACCGCGGGGCAATGCTGTGCCGACGCAAGACCGATAACCGCACCACCTTCACGTGCCCGTTCCACGGCTGGACCTTCAAGAACTCCGGCGAACTACTGAAGGTCAAAGAAGCCCGAAACGGCGGCTACCCGGAGACCTTCAACAAGAACGGCTCCCACGACCTCACCAAGGTCGCCCGCTTCGAGTCCTACCGCGGTTTCCTGTTCGGGTCCCTGAACCCGGACGTACTGCCTCTCGAGGAGCACCTGGGTGACGCCACCAAGGTGATTGACTCCATCGTCGATCAGTCCCCTGAGGGGCTCGAAGTGCTGCGCGGAGCATCGACCTACACATATGACGGTAACTGGAAGGTCCAGGCAGAAAACGGGGCCGACGGTTATCACGTAACCTCCGTGCACTGGAATTACGCTGCGACCACGGCCCGCCGTGCTGCCGGGGACTCAGCCAACACGACCAAGGCCATGGACGCCGGCCAGTGGGGCAAGGTCAAGGGCGGGTTCTACTCCTACAAGCACGGCCACCTGTTGCTGTGGCAGGAGTGGTCCAACGCGCAGGACCGCCCCTTGTGGGACCGGCGGGACGAACTTGTGGGCAAGTACGGCGAGGAGATGGCGAACTTCATGATCAACATTTCGCGCAACCTGTGCGTTTACCCCAATGTCTACATCATGGACCAGTTCTCCTCCCAGATCCGCCATTTCCGGCCCATCTCTGCGGACAAGACCGAGGTCACGATCTACTGCATCGCTCCCAAGGGCGAGTCCGCGGAGAACCGTGCCAAGCGCATCCGCCAGTACGAGGACTTCTTCAACGCCACAGGCATGGCCACCCCGGACGACCTCGAGGAGTTCCGCTCCTGCAACAAAACATACTGGGCCAAGAGTGCACCATGGAACGACATGACCCGTGGCTCCGCGCACGAGATCCAGGGCCCGGACGAGCAGGCTTTGGCGCTGGGCATGACGCAGGTCATCGCCTCCGGCGTGCGCACCGAGGATGAGGGGCTCTACCCGATCCAGCACACCTTCTGGAAAGAAGTCATGGAGAAGGGCCTCGCTGAGGAGGAGCGCTCCGCTCAGGAGTCCGCCCCCGTCACCGTCTGACCGTCCCTCGTCCGGGTCCGCCCGGATCCCTAAAGGAGTTTCACACCATGTCTAACCTGCTCAATCCCGTCACGGCGTTCAAGACCGCCGAAGACATCGCGACCCTGGAAACAGTGCGAGCATTCCTCTACCGTGAGGCCCGCCTACTCGACGACCGCCAGTTCGACGATTGGCTCGAGTGCTACCACCCGGATGCTGAATTCTGGATGCCGGCCTGGGACGACAACGACACGTTGACCCAGGACCCCCAGTCCGAAATTTCGTTGATCTATTACGACAACCGCGGTGGTCTCGAGGACCGGGTTTTCCGAATCAAGACCGACCGCTCCTCCGCTACTTCCCTTCCAGACCCACGCACCGGGCATAACATCACCGACATTGAGGTCCTCGAACGCGACGGGGAAAAGGTCGAGGTCCGCTTCAACTGGTTCACCCTCTACTACCGCTACCAAACGACGGATACCTACTTCGGCAGCAGCTTTTACACCATCGATCTCTCAGGCGACCAGCCCAAGATCCTCCGCAAAAAGGTCGTGCTCAAAAACGACTACATCCACCACGTGGTCGACGTCTACATGGTGTGACCACTCCCTGCCGCGGCAGGCCAGTTGGCCTGTTTCAGGTGGGCGACCTGCCGCGGCTTCACGTTTCCCGCTCCGTATGAGCATCTTTACACAGCACTTCCCAGGTCGCACGACGTGCGTCCACTCCCAGGAGGGACAATTATGGGCCACCAGGTAGCCCTCAGCTTCGAGGACGGCGTCACAAAGGTCGTCAAGGTCGGCAACTACGAGACCGTCATGGACGCCGCGTACAAGGCACGCATCAATATCCCCGCGGACTGCCGCGACGGGGCCTGCGGCACCTGCAAGGCCTTCTGCGACTCCGGATCGTTCGATCCGGGGGACTTCATCGACGACGCGATGACAGAGGATGAGCTCGAAAAGGGCTACCTCCTCACCTGCCAGGCGGTCCCTGAGTCGGACATGACCATCCAAATCCCGGCAACTTCGGAGTCGGCCAAGACCTCAGCCGCTGCCTTCACCTCCACGCTCAAACAGCTTGACAAGCATTCAGAGTCGACCATTTCCTTCACGCTCGACGTTGAAGGCCGGGATGCTCTGGCCTTCCTCCCGGGCCAGTACGTCAATATCAAGGTCCCCGGCACTGACGCAGAACGCTCTTACTCATTCAGCAGCGGACCCGTCGTCGAGGATGCCTCCTTCATGGTGCGCATCACCCCGCAGGGAGCCATGTCTGAGTATCTGCGCGATCGCGCACAGGTCGGCGACAAGATTGAGTTCACCGGCCCCTACGGCTCCTTTTTCCTGCGCGAGCCCAAGCGGCCCTTGCTGCTCTTGGCTGGCGGCACGGGCCTGGCCCCGCTGCTGTCGATTCTGGAGAAGCTCGCCGGGAACCCTCCGGCAACCCCGGTTCACCTCATCTACGGCGTGACCCGTGAGGCGGACATTGTTGGTCTCGAGTGGTTGCGAGCCTACGAGGAGAAGCTGCCGGGCTTCACTTGGGACTATATTGCCTCTGAACCCGACACCTCGGCACCCCACACTGGATACGTCACCCAGATCATCAGCCCCGAACACCTGAACGACGGCGACGTTGACATCTATCTTTGCGGGCCGCCACCCATGGTCAACGCTGTAACCAAGTGGCTGGACACCGAAGGCGTGCAGCCAGCCAACTTCTACTTCGAACGATTCGCGCCCAAAGAGACCACCGGCGGCGATGCCGAAACCGGAGCGCCGGCCCCGGCCGAAAAGGTCGCGGCCGAGGGCGACAGGATCACCCGCGTCGAGGCCATTTCCTCTTTGGAAACTGGCCGGCTGGAGTTCCGAAAGGAAGACAGTTTCGCACATCTCGACGCCCGCATGGGTCTTGAGCTTGCAGTCACGGAGTTGATGTTAGGGCGCCTCAGCGAGGAGCAGCTGCAGCAGTTCCGTCGCCTCGCCGAAGCAACAACGCACTCCGTCGATGCTGGGACGGTCCAGAACCCCGAAGAGTACGTGCGCACGAACGAGGAGTTCCACGAATACCTCTTCATGATCTCCGACAACCCCATGCTTCTGGAGTCCTACCGGCGGCTGAATGTCCACGCGCAAATGGCGGCGACCTTCGAGAAAGGCACAGAGATCTTCACCCGTGTCGCCCAGGACCACGTCGATGTCGTGGACGCCTTCGAACGCGGTGACAAGAAGCGCGCACGGGACATCATCATGGCCCACGCCCGCGATGCGAAGCAGACCATGGCCACAGCTATTGATGCCAAAGTGGCCAGCAGCTAATGGGAGTACTACCGTATGCAGGACAGTTCGTGACCCATGGACGCTTCGCTGACAAGGTCGCGCTTGTAACCGGCTCGGCTCAGGGTATAGGGCAGAAGGTGGCCGAACGGATTGCCGCAGAGGGTGGCGCCGTCGTACTCGTGGACCGCGCCCCCCTGGTGCACGATGTCGCTGCTTCAATCAATGAAGCAGCGAAAGAATCAGGATCCGGGGGATCTGCCACATCGGTGACCGCCGATCTTGAGACTTTCGCCGGTGCCCTGAAGGCCGTTGACGCCGCCCAATCTACTCACGGCAGGGTGGATGTGCTCATCAACAATGTTGGCGGGACCATCTGGGCCCGCCCGTACGAGGAGTACGACGAGGAGAAGATTGAGAAGGAGATTCGCCGCTCGCTCTTCCCGACTCTGTGGTCGTGCCGCGCTGTGCTGCCCGTCATGCTTGAGCAGGGCGCGGGCACCATCGTCAACGTGTCCTCCGTAGCCACCCGCGGAATGAACCGCGTCCCATATGCAGCAGCCAAGGGCGGGATCAACGCCCTGACCCAGTCCCTTGCCATGGAGGTCTCGGGCCGCGGCATCCGCATAGTCGCCACCGCCCCAGGAGGCACGGAAGCCCCTGCCCGGAAGGTCAAACGGGGTCCGGAAGCGCAGTCCGCCACAGAGAAGGCCTGGTACCAGACCATTGTGGACCAGACCGTCGAGTCTTCATTCATGAAGCGCTACGGTACTTTGGACGAGCAAGCAGCACCCATTGTATTTTTCGCTTCCGACGAGGCTTCCTACGTAACCGGCAGCGTCCTGCCTGTGGCCGGCGGCGACCTCGGCTGATCCAGTTCCAGCGGGATTTCGTCGTCATGACCCTTTTCCGCGCACCGGTAGAATTGCGGCCATGACGACGGTCTCCCACCTCAGCGAGACTGATGAGGATTTTCCACTTGTCGGCCGAACCGAGATCTTCGCGAAGCTCTTGGAAACCTTGGGTATCGTACGGAAAAGCCACGTATGTAGTGTGATCCTCACTGGCCCTCATGGGTCCGGAAAGACCGCAGTGCTTGAACTTTTCCTGGAGCACTGCCGTTCTGTGGCACGCGGGGTGCGCGTGCTGTCAGCGTCCGGGGACGAATGGGAGGCACAGTTCGCCCTGGCAGGGTATTCACAGTTGATGAAGGAGCCGCAGCTTCGGACGGCCAAAGCGTCGAACGCGTACCCGGTCCCGCCCGCGGCTCCTGTCACCGCCCTTACACCAAACCAGGTTCTGAATTTCGCGTCCACCTTGAGCACGCACCTTGAAGGACTGCAATCCCACAACTGCGTGCTCGTTGCCCTGGACGATGTCCAGCACCTCGACGAGGAGAGCCTGCGCATCCTTGTCTTCGCGATGCGCAGGCTGCACGGCAAGCGCATCATGTTCGTCCTAACGGCGGACCTATCGCAGGCCAATGACGTCCCCGCCGGGGTGCTGGACTTCCTGACAGGGCACCAAATTACCCGGATCCCGCTCCCGCCCCTATTGCTGGATCAGGTCCAGGACCTGGCCAAGCGCTCTTTCGGCATTGACCTAAGCCCGACCGCGGCCCACGCCCTAGTAGAGCACACCCACGGGTCGCCCCAGCTTGTCGTTGATCTGCTCGGCGAGCTGCCCGGGGAAACCTGGCACTCGTGGCTGCCGTCCCTGCCCCCGACTCTGCGAGTCAGGGCAAGAGTGAACAGCATCCTCAGCACTGCCTCCCCGGCCCTAACCGCCGTAGCGGAGGCAGTGGCCGTGCTCGGGAAAAACGCCGGGACCGCTGAGGTCACATCTGTGAGCGGCGTGGACCGGCTCATCGACGCTTTGGACGAAGCCCACCGTGCCCGGCTCCTGCGCATGTCCGTGGACCGGTTGCGCTCAGCGGTGGAGTTCTGTGAACCTGGCGCAGCTGAAGCCGTCTACGAGCAGATCTTGCCCAGCCGTCGGATGGAATTGCACCGGCGCGCGGCAGCCGTCGTACAGGCTGAAGGTGACCAGCTCGGTCATCGGGTCTCCGCCACGCCCGGCGCCGATGAGGAGCTTGCCGCTGAACTGGAGGACTACGCACGGCGCCAAGCCACGGCGGGTGCTTGGCACGACACCGCAACAGCCCTGTTCTCGTCCTCACGCCTCGCTACGGACCGGCGCTCCCACGACGAACGTTTGCTGCGGGCTGTTGACGCGCTCGTGGGTTCAGGCAACATCCCTGAGGCCGATACCTGGACAGCTTCCGTGGACGCGATGCCCTTTTCACCTCTGCGCTCTTCGGTCCTGGGCTATCTCAACACGGTATCTGGTCAGAATCACAGCGCACAGACACAGCTGGAGACGGCCTGGCGCACGTGCAACCCGCGTCAAGACCCGACGGGGGCAGCCCGGATTGCTCAACGCTTCACTTTGCACGGACTGGCTTCTTGGGACGGCCCTCTCATCACTGGCTGGGCGGAGCAGGCGATGTCTTTGACGGAGCCTGGCACCCCTGCCCATATTGAGTCCGAAGCCATTTACGGGCTTGGCCTCTTCGCGCAGGGACGGCTGGCGGCAGCCGAGGCGTCCTACGACAGAGCGTTTGAGCACGCGGCGGAGAATCCGCAGAAACAGCGGGTGCAGATGGGGGCTGGTTGGCTCGCCCTGCGCACTGACGATGCTGAAACTGCTTTGGTGAATTTTCAGGCAGCTGCCCCCACCGGCTACGGCGGCGGTTCTTTGCGTATCTCTCTTTGGGCTGAAGCGTGGCTGGCGCGCACGCAGTTGGTGTTGGGGGACTGGGACTCAGTGGCCGCCACAGTGGCCCGCGCCTCAGTGCGGCTTGAAGCATCCCGGATGCCCCTGATCCGGCCCCTCCTGTATTGGACGGCAGCGGAATTGTGGTCCATGCGGGGCGATTGGGACCGGGCACGGCACTACGTCTCTCAAGCCGCGGTACAGGCCGGAACGTACCGGGCAATGCAGGTCCCGGCGAGCATGGCCCGTGCCCGCTTCCATGAGGCCCGGGCCGACTATGAAGGCGTCATCGCAGCGCTGCAGCCGCTCACGGACCTCGATCCGTGGACTGACGAACGGGTGTCATTCTGGCCGTGGCAAGACACCTACGTCAACGGTCTGGTTATGGCGGACCGGCTAGACGAAGCGGAAGCCTTCCTCAGTGCCCTTGAACAGGTGCGGAGAGAGCGGGACATTCCCTCGGATCTGGCCCGATTGGCCTGGGCCCGCGGGCGGCTCCTGGCTGCCCAAGGGGATGCCGACACGGCGCGGGAGCGCTTCGAGGCTGCCCTCGGGCACCTGCGCGGCCTCCATCGCCCCTACCTCCGGGCCCGAATCAGCTTCGCATTCGGTCAATCGATGCGCCGGGCCGGCAAGAGGCGCCTTGCGTCCTCGGTGCTTCGGGCAGCGCGGGATCTTTACGAGTCGCTGGGTGCTGTCACATACGTGGAACGGTGCGACCGCGAACTCAAGGCGACCGGACTCGACGTCGGTGCGCTGCCTGATCCCGCCGACCCAGTGCTCACAGCCGTTGGTCGCACACAGGTAAGTCTGACGATCCAGGAGCAGGCTGTTGCCCAGCTCGTGGCGTCCGGTGCGACCAATAAAGAGACGGCTCGTGCCCTGTTTTTGGCTGAGAAGACAGTCCAGTACCACTTGACCCGCATCTACGGGAAGCTCGGCATACGCTCCCGGAGTGAACTGGCGGCCCGCTACCATGCAGCCGACGGGCCTGCCCAGCTTCCTTAGGCAGTTATCGCGCAAAAACTACTTCACGTCCGAGGGGTGCTTGGCCAAAGGCACCACCGAGATGTCCATGTAAGGGAACAGCGGCAGGTTCTGCAGGATGTCGTGCAGCTCATCATGAGATTCGACATCAAATACGGAATAGTTCGCATACTCGCCTACTACCCGCCAGATCTCCGGCCACTTGCCCGCGCGTTGCAGTTGCTGGGAGTAGGCTTTTTCCGTTGCCTTGATTTTGGCGGCGTCCTCCGCCGCCATGTCGCCGGGCAGGTTGACGTCCATGTGGACCAAGTACTTCACAGTTATCTCCTCTAATTTGAGCGGGGGTGCCCAGCCGCCAGGCTGGGAGATCTAACGATCGTTGCGGTAGCGGGCGAGTTTGTCTTCATCAATGGTGGTACCGGCTCCAGCAGCCTGTCGGACATATATGCGGCCGTCGGCGATGGACAGGGGCTCTGCTAGTAGGTCATCGGCCATGTCGAGGTAGTTGGACAACTCTGCGGCGCGTTTGGATGTATGGGCGAAAGCGGCCCCGAACACTACCGAGGCGACGGTACCGACTTGGGTATCGATTTGGTTACCGATATAGACGTCCACCCCCATTCCCTCCGCCATGCCGACAATCTTGGCAGCCTCGGTGAAGCCGGAGCGGGCGGTCTTTACTGCCAAAAGGTTCGCCCCGCCGGTAAGGATCTCCCGGGCGGCGTCCCCAAGGGTGGGGGCTGACTCATCGGCCGCGATCGGGATCGCGGCGTTGGCGACCAACCGTCGCCGGCCTAGAACTTCACGCGCGTCGTCCGGCTCTTCTAGAAACTGCAGGCCCAGGTCACTCGTGCGGCGCAGCACCTCGGCGGCTTCGTTGGCAGACCAGCCGCGATTGGCGTCCAAATATAGTTCGGCTTCCTCGCCCAGGCCTTCGCGCAAGACCCGGGCTGCCTCCACGTCCAGGGACAGGGGTCTGCGGCCGGTCTTGAGCTTGAAAGTGTTGATTCCGTAGGTGTCACGAAACCTCAAGGCGAGCTCCAGCAGTTCCGCGGCGGGTTTGAACCCGAGCATGTGCGATACCCGCAGGGAGTCGGTATAGCCGCCCAGGAGCTTTGTTACTGGCTGGCCAAGAGCTTGTCCAATGATGTCCCAAAGCGCTATGTCAACCGCGCCCTTGGCCGCTTCGTTGTGCACGGTGCGGGCCATGATGGCCTGAGCTTTCTCTCGGTCGAATACGTCCAGCCCAATCAGCTGGGGCGCAAAAAGGTCTTCGATTACGGCTACGACCGACTTTTGCGTCTCTCCATAGGTGTAAGGCCTTGGCGGGGCGTCCGCGGTGCCAACGATTCCATCGACTGTGCGTATGCGCACGAGTACATGCTCAGCGGCATGAACTGCACCAGAGGCGAAGTGCAGGGGATGGATGTAAGGGATCGAGTACGGGATCGCCTCGATGGCTGCGATCTTCATGGGCGAATCAGGCCTTTCTTGGATGCGAATCTATGACGGACCGGAGCACGGGGTGTCCGGCCCCGTGACGGTAATGACGACGTCGAGGAAGTTATGCAGTAACGCAGAGCGGTCTTCCTTCCGCCATGCAACAGCCAGATCGACCTCCGGAGAATGCTCCAGGTTGCGGTAGACAACCCCTTCCAGTTGGAGCGCCCGCACGCTGGAGGGCACGATCGACACTCCGCCCCCGGCCGCCACGAACGACAGCATCGTCGAGGTCTCTCCGGCTATCTGGGCGATCCGTGGCTGGAACCCTGCCTGCCGGCAGAGTTCTGCAGTCGTGCGGTGAAGCACCGACTCTGGCGGATAAGCAATAAAGTCCTGATCTTGCAGCTCGGACACGGCTACTGGCCGTTCACCGGCCAGGAGACTGAAGGAAGGTAGGGCAACCACCAGGGGCTCACGGGCAACGATGCGGTATTCGATCTCCGGAGACGCCACAGGCGGCCGCAATAAAGCGGCATCGAGGGCGCCCTCGCGGAGACCCTCTTCCATGGACGGCGTAAGCATCTCTCCGTGGAGGCTTAGCGACAAACTCGGCATAATTTGCTTGGCACGGCGCACGATCGGAGGCATCACCCCATAGGTCGCTGAGCCGGCGAAGCCGACGCGCAAGACCCCTGTGGCCCCCTGCCCCACCTGGAGGACGTCCGCCTTGAGAATCTCCAACTCATTGATGATCCGGCGTCCCCTGTCCAGCAACACCTGCCCGGCGGCGGTGAGGTCGACTTGCCGTGTTGTGCGATTGAGCAGTTTGACGCCTAACAGCTCCTCAAGCTGACGGATCTGTTGCGACAGCGGAGGTTGGGCCATATGCAGCCGCTTGGCGGCTCGACCAAAGTGTCGCTCTTCTGCCACAGCGATGAAGTAGCTCAACTGGCGGATCTCCACTGCTACCTTGCACTCTCCTCTGTGTGACCTGGGGCGTTCAAGACCAGCGGACATCATTGATTCAAAGAATAGCAATAAAAGGCTCCACTGGGACATCAGAAGGACTAAATAGAGGGGAGTATTAAGGGTTAGCAGCGACAGTTCCAGCAAACCCCTACCAACAGGCCGGGACTTGAGCCGAGTCACTGTCCGCCTTCCGCCCTCAAACCCGACAAACGGGCACTGGCAAGGGCTGGCTCAGCCTCGGGCACGGAGTGTGCCAGCCTTTCGCTCATGCAGGGACAAAGCGATTCACTTGGCCCTGGTGGACTAGCTGTGTGATTCTTACAGAATGTGATTCGCCCTAACAGGTTGGAAAACCCCACCTCGTAGCAGATGTAAGAGATGGCTTTGTCCCTGCGTTCCAGCAGCGCAGGGCGTGGGCTAGGCGAAAGCTTGCGGACCAAGTCGCTGAAGTTCTGGCCCGGTGGCGCGTTGAATTATTTCGAGAAGGAAGCTTCCTTCATTCCGACAAGTGCGGTGGCTTCGGATATCTCGACGCTTCCGGCATCGTTGTTGAAAGCGTACTCGAGGTCGAGGTCGAGGTCGACGACGGCGGCGGCGGCTTGGCCGTGCAGCTGCGGCCTGAACCATTCCTCGGCTAGATAGCGCCGGCCCTCCAGCGGCGCTCTGGTACGGATGTGGCCCGCATTCCCAATAGGCGTTCAGCCAGCCTCGTCATGGCTCCGCAGCTACTTTTACTCCCGTGCTTAAAGGCAATAACTGTGATTCCGTCAACCTGTCTTTGCTGGGTAACCCCGTACGTGCTGATCACGCGGCCGGAACCGGTAGCGACTTTAGTCCGTTCATGGTTGGGGTCAATTCAGGTTATCCACGGCTAGAAATTGGCTGCCGTTGGGATAGCTCGCCGGCCAGCAGTAGCGATGGATAACCTATGAGAAATTGTCTCCGGCTGTGGGCGGGCCGACATGACCTCTCGTTGGAACGTAGATCAATTCCGTTGTTCCTACGACTAGGTCAGTGGCGGCATCTCAGCTTTGGGTGTGACCTGATTCCACTCACCGGTGGCACCTGCACCATATCCGCTGAACGCCGCCCAGGTCCGGCTGACACTGGCCCACCCTCTGAATGAGGGTGGGCAAGCAGTGCAGCGTAGGGCTGTGGGTCTTGTGCCGTGTAGGGGAGTGGTTGGTCAGAGGCTGTAGGAGCCGAATCTGGCGATGGCGAGGCCCGCGGCGAGAATGCCGAGGACGATGTTGATGATGATGTTGGAATTTTCGTGGCGGCGGCCGTGCGTGATTGCTGCACCTGCCATGAGGAGGAAGAGCCCGGTCGCGGCTATGGGCACGAGGAAAGTGGCGGTGTCCAGCACGGCGGGCAGGACAAGTCCCAGGGCCCCGGCAACTTCCAATGCGCCGATGGTCTTCACAGTGCTGCCCGGCAAGTCCTCAACCCAACCTTGTCCGGATGCGGTGAGCTTGGTCTTGGATTGTGCGAGCTTCATAGTTCCTGCTCCGAGGAAGGCCAACGCGAGAAGGCCTGTAATGATCCAGAGTGTGACGTTCATGCGGGTCTTCTTTCACTTGAATACGTGACTCCAGTGGATGAACCAGAGGTCAGAGGGTTAGGCGATGAGCGGGGGCTTTATTGGCGAGCATGTCGCGGACGAGGGGGATGACTTTGCTGCCATAGAGTTCCACGGCTTTAAGCCGGGCGCTGATGGGCTGGGCTCCGGAGCTGAAGATGAGGTCGAAGCGCCCAACGTCGAGGGAGGTGACCGTCTGGGTGATTCTTCTGGCGACGGTTTCCGGTGACCCTATGTACATCGAGCCATGCCTGGTTTCGGCTTCGAATTCCTCGCGTCGGACCGGCGGCCAGCCCCGCAGGGCTCCGATGCGGTCCCTTACTACTTTGTAGTGGGGCCAGAACACTTCCTTGGCCTCGTCGTCGGTATCGGCGATAAACCCCGGTGAGTGCATGCCCACCGGCCAGGCAGTGGTGTGAAACTTTGCGGCGGAGTCCTTGTAGAGCTCAACGAACGGGGCGAAACGCTGCGGTGCTCCACCGATGATGGCGAGCATAAGGGGGAACCCGTACCGGGCGGTTCGAATCACAGATTGAGGTGTCCCTCCCACCCCTACCCATGTCCTCAGCCCGCCCTCAGTTTTGGGGTATACATCGGCGCCAATCAGCGGGGCGCGGACGGTGCCGCTCCATGTCACTGGTTTTTCTTGCAGCAGCCGGGCGAACAGTTCGATCTTTTCTTCAAAGAGCACGTTGTAGTCCTTGAGGTCATACCCAAAGAGAGGGAAGGACTCGGTAAAAGAACCCCGGCCAAGAATGACCTCGGCGCGACCACTGGAAAGGGCGTCGACTGTAGCGAACCGTTCAAACACCCGGACCGGATCATCCGAACTCAGGACCGTCACCCCTGACCCCAGACGGATTCGGGAGGTTCTGGTGGCCATCCCGGCAAGAACCGTCTCGGGGGACGAGACCGAATACTCCGGCCGGTGGTGCTCCCCGACGGTAAAGACATCAACACCCAGCTGATCGGCAAGCACTGCTTCGTCCACCAAATGCCGGAGCGCCCGCGCGTGCGTGACCGGTACGCCAGCGTCGTCAACGGGAACATCACCGAAGGTGTCCAGCCCAAAAATCATTTCCCTCATCGAACTCTCCGCTGGTTGATACGTCAACTATATAATTGACGTGTCAATCATCGATCAGTAATATTGGCGTGTCAAGTAACGAGGAAAGCGGGCTTAGTGGAGGATGCAGCGAAGAAGGCAAGACAAAGTCCCACTCCCTACGAACTGGCCGTTTGGCGGGAGTATGTCGAAACGGCGGAAGACCTTCGCCGCGCTCTCTCAGCGGAACTTCAATCCGCATCAGGCATATCTCCGGGTGACTATGCGGTCCTCTTGGCCCTAAGCGAGGCCGAGGAGCACAGGATGCGCTCTTCAATCCTTGCAGAAGAAATCGGCTGGGAACGGAGCCGGCTGTCCCATCACTTGGGGCGGATGGAAAACCGCGGACTAGTGAGGCGCCACCGCTCCGGCCAAGACAACCGGGGCGCCGTGGTTGAGTTGACCGGAGAGGGCGCCCAGACATTTCGCAGCTCATCAGCATCACATCTGCGCCTTGTCCGGAAACTCTTCATCGACGCCCTCACACCGCAGAATCTCGAGGCCGCACGGAACGTCGCAGCCAGCTTGCGGACACACCTCAAAAGTGCCGAGAGCAGTTGAGCGATTCTTCTCGCGCTGGGTAAGGGTGGAGCTCACTGTTCCTCTTGCACCGTGGATCCGGGGAGGTACGGGGGAGCGGAAAATCCCCGAAAGTGGCCGCTCCTGAATCGGAAAATCTGGCTTTTTTAGGGCCGGTTGGATTACGAAAAGAGCTGTTTGATCTCGCCCAGTCCCTCGATCGTACTGATGAGTTCCTCGCCTGAGCGCAAATAGCGTTTGGGGTTTCTACCGAAACCGACTCCGTTTGGAGTTCCTGTGAAGATCAGATCCCCGGGAGTCAGCTCAACTACGGATGACAGGTGCTCCACAAGGGTGGGGATGTCAAAGATGAGGTTTGCCGTTGATCCGTTTTGGAGCACTTCGTCGCCTACACTGCAATGCATCTTCAGCTGTCCGGGGTCCACTACCTCGTCGGCGGTCGTCATCCAGGGACCAACGGGCGCGAAGCCGGCGTAGGACTTTCCGAGTGAGAATTGAGGTGACGAGCTTGAAGCAAATTGAAGAGCCCGGTCTGACAGGTCTTGTCCCACTGCATAACCGGCGATGTGGTTGAACGCCTCGTCCTTGGTGATGTTGCGGCCCCCGCCCCCGATGACGGCAACAAGCTCGATTTCCCAGTCCACGCTGTCCGAGGGCAGCTGAATTGATTCTCGTGCGCCTGACAGTGATGTGGCGAATTTGGTGAATACTGCCGGAACTTCGGGCGCAGCGATTGAGACTTCTTCGGCATGGGCCTGGTAGTTCATGCCGATGGCGAAAATCTGCCGGGGATCGGCGATCGGGCTTTCCAATGCATCCCAGGAGACCGGGAAGGCACCAGAGTCGAGGTCCTGGCGATTAGCCCAGGACCTCAATTCGTTGAGGTGGGACAATAGCTCTCGCGTGTTGCTGGGGAATTTGCCGTTCGACCATTCTTCAATGTCGATGCCTTGCAGGTCATGGCCACTTTCGGTAATGAGGGTGGCACGGCCGTTGATAGATGCGATGCGCATTCAGAATCCTTATATATGTAACGAGGGTTGCTTTGGATCAGGCGGTGGCGATGGAGTCTGAACCGTCCCGGGAATTATGCCGCCTGTTTGTTGGCGGCATCGTCGGGTAACGAGCCGGGTTGTAGATCATAATATGTCTGCTCATATTCCTCTGGTGTCTGGTGATCCAGGGCGGAATGCTAGCGTTCGTTGTTGTACCAGTGGACCCACTCGAAGACGATTCCATCACGACGGTTTCGTGGTGCGCATGGCCATCGAAGGCCGCGTCTTCGTCCTGTTCGCATGTCAGACCATCGCCAAAGACGCCTATCCGGCCGACTACGAATTCGAGTTCGAAATCGGGAACAACGTCATGCGCGGCGGAAGCATGATTGTGAACCCGCTCGGCAACGTCCTCGCCTGCCCTGTCTTTGACGAGGAAACCATCCTGCACGCCGACGCAGAACTCAGCAAGAGAACAGAATCACACCTCGATATGGACATCACCGGCAACTACACCCGGCCCGACGTCTTTTCACTCAGCGTCGACACCAAGGCGAAAAACTCCGTCGAATTCTACGGCCATGTGAACGCCTAACCCCAAGTAAGACCGATGAGGCCCCCAGCTCCGGCGGGACCTCATCGGTTCTGTCCAAGGCACCAGAAACGACTGTATTCGCTACAAACCAGCTGAGTTGTTGAAATGAATCTCTGAACCCGGGAATTTGCATCGAACCCTAGTGCCGAATTCTATGTGGCTGCTCTTTCCGTCCAGCGCGGGTTCATACATTGTGCGGATAGGACACTACAGGTTACCCCCGACCCTTATTGCGGGCAGTCTTCCTCGCCACATTGACTCCAGCGATGAAGTACACCCTATGAAACAGAATGCAGGCTCTTTACAGTTCAGGGGGAGGCCTGCATCTACCTGCAGGCTCTTTACGGAGCCTGCTACCTGAAGGGCTGTGTCAGCTTACTGGTCTCATCCGATGTCGGTTGCTACTCGGAATCCGATGTTGCCGGAGGTGGATTCCGGGGTGTTGGAGTTGCGGGCCGCGACCCTGTAGCGATTGCAGTAGGAGTCGTGGCATAGGTAGGATCCTCCCCGCAGCACACGCCGGGTGCCGGATGCCGGACCGTGGGGATCACTAAGCGGGGTCTGGGAATAGTAGTCCGCCTCGAACCAGTCCCGGCACCATTCCCACACGTTGCCGGCCATCTGCCACAGCCCGTACCCGTTGGGTCGGTAGGTCTTCACCGGTGCGGTGGTGAGGTAGCCGTCGTCGGCGGAGTTCTCGTGCGGGAACCGGCCCTGCCAGATGTTGCAGTTCCACGCCGGGTCCGGGGTCAGCTCATCTCCCCACGCCAGGCGTTTTCCCTGCAGGCCGCCGCGGGCGGCGTACTCCCACTCGGCCTCGGTGGGAAGACGTGTGCCGGCCCATTGGCAGTAAGCGGTTGCGTCGTCCCAGGAGACGTGAACGACCGGGTGCTCGTCCATCCCGGCCAGGTCGGATGCCGGCCCGTGGGGGTGTTGCCAGTCGGCTCCTTTCACGGCCAGCCACCAGGGGACACCGGTGGCCTGGTTGAAGATGTCGGTGCGTTGTCCTTGGAAGGCGGCGTAGAAGACGGCCGAGACCCCGAACTGTTCGGCGGTGGTCCGGTAGCCGGTCGCCTGCACGAACTTCTCGAACTGGGCGTTGGTGACCGTTGTGGTCTGCATACGGAAACCATTCAGTGTCACCTGGTGGACGGGGGTCTCCCCGTCCTTCGGGTAGCCCTCGTTGTGGTGGTCTCCCATGGCGAAGCTGCCGGCGGGGACGTCTGCGAACTCACCTGGTGTTTGCTGGCGGGTGGTAAGGCCCGAGAGAGTGGGCTGAGGATGGATGGAGCTGGTTGCTGTGACCGAGCCGAAGGAGGAGAGGTCACCACCTGACGGCAAGCAACAGCTACTCATTGGTGGCGGTCTCCGAAGCATTCTTTTCAACCGCCCAGTCCATGACGTACCCCTTGTCAGCGGCAGCTGGTGCGATTTTATTGACCGCTTCAAAGTCGACCACAGCGACACCGTTCTTTTCGGCGTACTGGTCCCACTTGTTGCTCAGGTCATCGAGGACGTCCGGGCGATCGGCTGCGAGGTTAGTAGTCTCGCCCGGATCCTCGGCCAGGTTGTACAGCGAGTACTCACCCGTGCCACCCATGGGTTCAGGGGCGAATAGCAGCTTCCAGTCACCGGAGCGGTAGGCGCGGTGTCCGAAGTGTTCCCAGCCGAATTCATCATCCCCGATGGTCTCCGAGGTGCCCTCCAGCAGTGGGCGGGCGGAATCACCCAGGAGGTTGCCGGCCGAGGCGAGATTCGCCCCGGCATACTCGGCGAAGGTGGGGTAGAGATCGGTGATATGGGCGAACGTATCGACAACCCGTCCACCAGCATCCCCGTTGGTTCCCGGGGCCTTGATAATCGCCGGCACCCGGGTGCCGCCCTCGAACAGGGTGTTCTTGGCCTGGAAATAGGGGCCGGAGGAAACTTGAGCCCAGGGGAGGCCGATGGACGCGAAGGATCCCTGCTGACCGTATGCTTCCATGTCCCCGATCAGTGGGTAAGCCCTGTCGTGCCAGCCTTCTTCAGTGCTAAATCCGAGGTAGAAAGCCTGAGTACTGGAGGCTGCGCCGTTGTCGCTGACCACCGCGATGAGCGTGTTGTCGTACTCGCCGGTATCCTTGAGGTGGTCGATGACCCGGCCAATTTGTTCATCTGCCTCGTGGATTACTGCTGCGTAGGTGGCCATTCGGTAGGCCAGATCCTGCTGCTGGAGGGGAGTCAGGGACTCCCATTCAGGTGTGCGATTCAGCCACCGGGTTTCCATGCCTTCGTCGATGAGACCGAGTTCGGCCATACGCTGGGTACGTTCGGTTCGAAGATCTACGAAGTCTTTATCCATGTACATGTCTAGGTACTGCTTAATGAGTTCTTCGTTCTCCACATGCAGGGGATCATGGGGAGCGGTGTAAGCGAGGTAGCTGAAGAATGGCTGGTCAGCTTCCACGCTCTGATCGACCATCTGAAGCATTTCATCGGTATAGGAACGCGTAGAGAAGAAATCGTCCGGCAGCTCGTCGACCCGCTCACCGTTGCGCTCATGGATGACGGTATCGACCGGCTCCACCGGCCTGTCAAAGAGGCGGTGCCCGTCGGAGAAGTAGGAGGCGCCAGCATCGTAAAGGGTGAAATTCTGGTCGAAGCCGAGGTCCTGGGGGGTCTGGCCTTCTGCCCCTCCCAGGTGCCACTTGCCTACCTGGTAGGTATTGTAGCCGGTGTCGCCCAACAGCTCCGCAATGCCGGTGAAATCTCCCTCCAAACTACCCTTGTAGCCGGGGGTCGCCTCGGGCACTCCCGGCGGGGTTAGACCCTCCATGGAGCCCAAGCCGACTAGGTGTCGGTCCTGGCCGGTCATGAGCTCTGCACGCGTGGGAGCACAGAGGGGAGAGGCATGGAAATCGGTGAACTGAGTGCTCTCCTTGGTCAGGGCATTCAGGTGCGGTGTGTCAATTTCGCTACCATATGCACCCAGGTCGGTATACCCCAGGTCATCCAAGAGGATCATCATGATATTCGGCTGTTCCTGCCCCTGTGCCGCAGGCGTGATCTCCCGTCCGGTGAATTCTGAGAAAATTCCGCAACCGGCCAGGCTGGAGGCAAGGAGAACGGAGGCGCCTACAGGCAGGCTCGCCAAAGCCAGCCGACCAGGGTTACGTGTGGCAGAAAATTTCATGTGCTTTCAACTTTCAATGTCGCGGGAAGAAGGCCAGTGAAAGGGCGACCTGGCTACCAATCCGTATTTGGGCAAACGGTAGGTTCGCCGATATCGACGGCCCGAACAACGGAGAGAGGGATCTCGTGGGGAACGAGGTGGTAGGGAGTGCGCATGACGTCGTAGCCGTTGTCGCCGGATACATCCAGGTAATCGAAGGTCCTCGCGGATCTGCTCAATGTCGGTGTGGTTGAGCACTTCGACTCAATGCTGCTCACAGATGGTGTAACCGCATGGAACATCAGCAGCGGTTTCCACGCGGTAGTCTCCGGGGCCGACCCGGGTAACCCTGATGCCTTGGTTGAGTGCAAGGGCATCCGGAATGACGTCCTCGACTGCCGAGTTGAGTAGATCGTCAAGCGTGGCCGCGTCGGTGGCCGATACTGTCCGGATAATGTGAGTAGCGTGGGTCATGCCTTTTCCTTAGATTCTTCTTGTGTGGAGCGATGTTGGAGGAGCCCCAGTGCCAGGTTGGGATTTCTTTGAGTCAAACAGGCTCAGTTGAAGGAAATTTGTCGTCGCGCTCGTGAAAGAGACCGTGGGCACCGCTGGGTGACAGCGGAGAAGCAGCGAAAGTGGTCTTAGATGACAAGGATCCCCCCGATTCCGTCTGCGCCGCTGCTCGGGCTTGGGCATCGGAAGCGGCCGCTGGACGAATCATGGTCGCGTTGCCCAGTAGCAACTTCAAAATCTGCGACGAGTTTGGTAAGGGGATGCATAAAGCTCTTCTGGGATGTTGGCTGGGCGAGGGGAGGCACCAGGGTAGAAAGTGGTCCCATGGGACCCCGTTACGTAAGAGCATGGATGTTTGCTGCGGGAAAGCGACGGGACATCAAGCTTTGCGATAGTTGATGACTCTTGTGGTTGTCGGTAACCTCGTGGCGGCTTTCCCTAGGGCCTCAGCGGCTTTAGGGTTTGATACTGGTAGAGGCTGTACGATCGCGCCCGTGCCGGGCTTTCCTTCGGCACTACACCTAGATCGACGGTTGGCTTGACGGAAAGAGGCATTCTGACGTGAAGCGGAAGCGGTTGGGTCCGGGAGCTTCGTAGGGCTGGACCCAGACTTCGTATCCGGAAGCGGCGTCGTACATGGTGCGGGGTTCGATGCCGTCAAAGGCGATCCAGAGCGCTGAGGAGTCCGGCATCGCCAGATCAACGATACCGGTTCGTATGATCTTCCCTTGTTGTCTTATCTCGACGTTCGCGCCTACTAGGAGAGGCCAATCAGAGGATCGGTTCAGTGTCAGTGGAAGTCCTTTCCTGTACTGGGTTTATTTGTTGACCCTTCACGCTCGATCCCCCATACGTATACTGCAGCCCTTGGATTCTCGGGCCATCCGTAACATGAAGCCGCAGTATGCACATTCATGCAGTAAAGGTGATGGCTTTCGCGTCCTGTGACAGGCCGGAGGACCGGCCTGTCACGACGACCGGGACGGCGGACAACGGGGACTGGAGTCATGGTTGCAGCGGCTCCCTCCCCGACTAATCGTCGAGCGGCACCGTTCGATGCTGTTTTCTCGGGGTCAGGCTGTGGCCTGGACCGCCTCGGCATTGGCGGTCACAGGATTGCCAGCCTTATGACCTAAGATGTGGCCGAATACCTCCACGAGACGCTGCTCCACGTCTCCACTCGAGTCGGTGGCGCGCCAAGCGATCATGTGGTCGGGCCGGACCAGTATGGCGCCGTCTTCGTCGACCTCGGCAACCTTTGCATAGTCGCCATAGCTGTCCTCATAGTCGAGCCCTCGCCCTATGGTGTGGACCTGTACCGGTACGCCGAACTCCGCTTCGACTCTTTTGGCAGCTGCGCGCCACCTTTCTCCGCCGATGCCGGTTAGGAGAGTGAAGGTTCCTCGGCCGCAGAGATCGAATATCGCGACCCGTTGCTGGTTCTGGGTGACCCACACGTGTGGTAGATGGCGGCCTGGACGAGTGGTGGCGACATAGTGGACTTCTTCGTCCAGTCCGAAATCGAACTCGATGGACCCATCCTCGACTACGGCCTGAGACGAATAATTCTGATTCATCTCCACCCCATGGGTGTTGAAGCCCATGATTGTCTCTCGGAGCGCCTTATCGAAGCGCTGTCGCTGGTTCCGTGCCTTCGGGCTGTCGGCCTGCAGTCCCTCAATGGCCCGCTCCATCGTCTGCACGTCGGGGGTCCTGGGCAGGTCCAGGGCCATGAACAACGGCGGCATGAGCCCGTTGCTTCGACTCGCGCGTTCGACGATCTGGCGAGCGACCGGGACCCGCTCATCACGGTAGCTATCGATGAGGGATGGGTTGGCCTTGCCCCGCAACACTAGCATTAGTTTCCAAGCCAGATTGTAGCTGTCCTGAATCGAGGTGTTCGAGCCCAGCCCATTCATTGGGGAGTGCCGGTGGACGGCGTCACCTACGCACATGACACGGTTCACGAGATTGTCCGTGGCGAACATGTGGTTGACGGCCCACGTGGACATGGATTCGATCTTCACGTCGATGGAGTCGTCGCCGATCAGCTGGTGCGCGATCTCGACGCCCAGTTCGTCCGTCAGTTCGGGCGCACCGGCGCTGACGTCGTAGCCCCAGACACCAACCCACCGCGTCCAAGGGCGGACGACTCGGAGCACGCCAATTCCGTTCCCGTCATGGCCGACTCCAGGCTGCATAAACCAGTACATGTCGCCTTGCCGGTGTTCAACGAGATGTGTGAGGTCTGCTTCGAAGACGACGTTGATCGATCCGCCGAGGCCCATCTCGCCCTCGAAGGGCAAGCCAATCTGCTCAGCAACGACGGAGCGGCCTCCGTCAGCGCCGATCACGTAGGCGCTGCGAATAATGTACTCCTGGCCCGTCACCCGGTCACGGACCAAGCTGGAGACACCCTCATCGTCCTGTGAGAGCGAGAGGAACTCGGTAGCGGAGCGAACAACCGTGCCGCGGGCCACGGCGGCGTTCATGAGTATGGGCTCAAGCTTGTCCTGCGGTAGGTCACATACAGAAGACGGGCTGGCCAGGTCATGTTCCGCCTGGAACCGCGGCTCCGTGTACCACGTACGCAGTCGCCCAAGCTCCGCGCCGGTCAGGCTCGTAGCGAAGACATGCTCACCCATCTTTTCCTGGGGTGTCGAAAGCGCAATTACCTCGTGCTCGAGACCGAGATCGCGAAACACTTCCACGGCACGCTGGTTGGTGATATGTGCGCGGGGAGCGTTCGCACCGCCTGGGTACTTGTTGACCACGACGTTCTTGATGCCGTACGTCGATAACAGCGCCGCCGCAGCCGCCCCGGCTGGACCTGCGCCGACAATGAGAACTTCAGTGGTGATTGTTGGTGCTTCGTTGCTCATGGATCCTCCTTGATGCTGAGCGAGAAGAGTTGGGGATGTGATCATGCACTTCTGGGACCATAGGCCCCGTTGAAACGCCGGCGCAGGACCGTGGGTCACTGCGACGGGTTCGACTTAAGATCGAGGGCGATGTCGACGAGCATGTCCTCCTGTCCGCCGATCAGTTTCCGTCGGCCGGCCTCAACCAGGAGAGCACGTGCGTCCAGACCGTGATCGGCCGCCGTCCGCTCAGCATGGCGAAGGAAGCTCGAGTATGTTCCGGCGAACCCGAGAGTCAAGGTCTCGCGATCAACTCGGACCGGTCGGTCGTGAAGCGGACGCACGATGTCATCGGCTGCGTCCTGGAGTGCGAAGAGATCCGCGCCGACTTCTATTCCCTCGAGCCCTGCCACGGCGACTAGCGCCTCGATCGGCGTGTTCCCCGCCCCCGCTCCATGCCCCGCAAGAGAGGCATCGACCCGGTATGCTCCCTCCTCGATGGCAACCATTGAATTGGCAACAGAGAGCGAAAGGTTCTCGTGCGCGTGAATGCCAATCTGCGTCGATTCATCGAGAATGTCCCGGTAGGCGCGGATCCGCTGCCGGATGCCGTTCGCCGTGAGCCGTCCGGCCGAGTCGGTGACGTAAACGCAATCGGCTCCGTAAGACTCCATCAGCTTCGCTTGTCTTGCCAGCTGCTCAGGTTCGGCTAAGTGCGACATCATGAGGAAGCCCGAGACGTCCATGCCCCACGACTTAGCGGCCTCGATGTGCTGACGAGAGACGTCGGCCTCGGTGCAGTGAGTCGCAACGCGCACGGAGCGGACGCCAGCGGCAAAGGCCGCACGGAGTTGCTTGATGGTGCCGATCCCGGGAAGGACGAGCGTCGTCAAGACGGCGCGCTCAACGGCCGCGGCTGCTGCCTCGATCCATTCCAGGCTGGTGTTCGAACCCGGTCCATAGGTTAGGCTGCCGCCACCTAGGCCGTCGCCGTGGGCGACCTCTATCGCGTCTACCCCTGCCCGGTCCAGTGCTCCCGCTACGAGTGAAACCGTCGCCGGATCGAGTCGGTTCCGGATGGCGTGCATACCATCGCGCAGAGTGACGTCTTGAAGGTAGATTCTGGACGACTTGGTCATGCTTGCGCTCCTCGTGATTCGGCGATCAGCCGCTCCGCGGTGCGCAAGGCGGCGGAGGTCATGATGTCCAGGTTCCCGGCGTAGGCAGGGAGGTACATCCCTGCCCCCTCGACTTCAAGGAACACACTCACTTTGGTGTATCCCCTTGGAGAGGTCCGTCCCTTGGGGACAAGATGTCCCGCGTCTGTGGTTTCCTCGGTGAACTGCACTGCCTGCTTGAGCCGGTACCCGGGCACGTACTGGGCCACTTCGGCGACCATGCCTTCGACCGCAGCGACGACGGCCGCCTTCGTCGGCGCGTCGAGCGGTTCTGTCAGCATTTGTACGCTGTCTCGCATGATGAGTGGCGGCTCTGCCGGGTTAAGAACGATGATGGCCTTCCCCCTCGCGGCGCCGCCGACCTGCTCGATAGCCGCAGCGGTTGTTTCCGTGAACTCGTCGATGTTCGCGCGGGTACCCGGACCGGCCGACTTCGATGCAATCGACGCAACGATTTCCGCATAGAGGACGGCGCTGATGGTGCTGACAGCATGGACTATTGGGATCGTCGCCTGACCGCCGCAGGTGACCATGTTGACGTTATCTGCTTTCAAATTCTCATGAAGGTTCACGGCGGGCACGACATAGGGACCGATGGCGGCGGGTGTGAGGTCAATGAGTGTCTTGCCGAACGGCGAGAGCTTCTCGGCGTTTTGACGATGCGCGTCGGCGCTGGTCGCATCGAAAACAACTTCGATCTCGTCGAACATTGGATGCCGGATAAGCCCGTCCACACCTTCGGCTGTGATTTCTACGCCCAAGCGTTTTGCCCTGGCCAGGCCATCTGACTCAGGATCGATGCCCACGAGGATGCCCATGGACAGCGAATCGCTGACCCTCATGACCTTGAGCATGAGATCCGTGCCGATGTTGCCGGAGCCAATGACCGCGACTTTCGATTTCGTTGTCATGCCTTCCGTTCTTCTCTTATAGTTCGGAATGTAGCCGACCTGAATGCCGGTGCGCTGACCGTCCACTCGTGCCCCGCAGTGAGCGGCATGGCACCGGACACGGCGCCGGCGAGGATGATCTCTCCCTCTCTCAGCGCTTCCCCGTATCGGCCCAGTGCTCGGGCCAGCCAGTGCACCGCGGTTACAGGATCGCCGAGGACCGCCGAGCCGAGTCCGGAGGCAACGACATCGCCGTCGCAGATCAGCCGCACTTCGGTGCCCGGAAGATCCTCCAAAACTCCCTGGTCGACGTGACGCCAAGGCCCACTCACCAGACGTGCGCTTGAAGCATTGTCTGCGACGGTGTCCACCAAGGCGATGTCCCAGTTGGCGATGCGTGAGTCGATGATCTCAATCGCGACTGCAACCGCGCCAATGGCCTCACGGGTTTCCTGAAGTGAGGGGTCAACCGGCAGAGCGCGGTCAATGCGGAACGCGAACTCCGGCTCAAGGCGTGGAGCGATGAGCTTGCTGGGATCCACACTCCCACCGTCGGCGACAACCATCGCGTCGGTAAGGAACCCGAAATCGGGCTGATCGACCCCGAGCTGCTTCTGCATGGCCTCGGATGTGAGGCCGATCTTGTGCCCGACGATCCGCTCACCCGCCGCCAGTCGCCGCGCCCGCGTACGTCCCTGGATGGCATAGGCATCGTCGAGCGTGAGTGCCGGACCCGCCAGCCGAACGGGGTCGGTTGGTTCTCCTGTGCGCTCCGCATCGCCCAGCGATGCTGAGATCTTGTCGAGGTCGGGCTCTGAGACGGCCATCAGTAGGACCCGTCGAGGAAGCCGCGGACCAGGTAGAGCATCTCGTCCCGCTTCTCGATCTGTACCCAGTGACCGCAGTTCTCCAAGATGTGTAGCTGCGAGTTCGGGATGTGCTGGTTCAAGTACACGGACGAGTCCGGCGTCACAAATCGGTCCTCACGGCCGTGGACAAGCAGAACCCGCTGCTGAATCCGACGCAGCGCTGACGGCGGGACAGTCATTTCTGCCGGTGACGAAGGCGGCGTGTACATAGAGGCGAAGGAACGCCGCACCTCCGGACGAGACAGCTCCTTGTGCCGGTCCTCGACGATCTGTGCGACGTCGACGCCGAGCGTCGCGTCGTCATAAACGAACCACCGTGTGAGGGCCTCGAGCCCCGCCTTGGACGGATCCTTGTAGAACGACGCCATGCGGACGACTTCGGGCGTCGGCACGGCCATCTGCCCGCCTGCCGTGCCCATGAGCACGAGCTGGCCGATCCGCTCCGGTGCCGTGCCCGCTGTCCACATTGCCAGGGCGCCCCCGGCCGAGTTCCCAACAAGGTGCGCGCGCTCCACTCCCAGCCCGTCCAGCAGTGCAAGAACCTGGTTGACTCTGGCGCGCATCCACTCGGTGAGCGAGACCGGCGGCTGCTCCGGGTGTTCCGTGTTGCCAAACCCGTAGATGTCGGGGGCGATCACGCGGTATCGATCCGCCAGACCCGGGATGAAGTTCCGCCAGTTAGTCTCGGCATTCGCCCCGGGGCCACCCCCGTGCAGCAGCACTACTACCTCGTCGCCGCTTCCCGCGTCCAGGTACTCGGTACGGTATCCGTTCGTCTCCAAATGCTTGGTCGTGTAGTCGCTCAAGGCTCAGGCCTCCGTTGTCGTGTTCATGACGTTGTCGTCAGCATGGGGGACGTAATCCGTCGGACCCCACATCGTCAGCGCAGTCTTGATCTTGTCCATGCCCCACTCGACTGGCTGCCAGTCAGGGTCGAAGATCAGGTAGCCGTTACTGAAGATCTCGACGCGGTGCCCGGAACCAGGGTCGCGGACATAAAGAAACACAGCTTGGCTGACACCGTGCTTGCCCGGACCCTGGTCGGGAACGATGCCAGCCTCCACCAGGATGTCCGCGGCACGGAGCACGTCAGATGCGTTGTCGAGCCAGAACGCGACGTGGTGCAGGCGCGCGGGGGTCGCTTCCTTCGGGCCAGCCTTCATGACGGCAACGTCGTGGACGAGTGGGGTTACGCTCATCCAACCGCCGACGCGGCCGTGCGGCGCCTGCACATACTCGCGCAGCTTGAAACCCAGATTGTCACTCAACCACTGGTGCTGCACCTCTGGCTCGTGGGTGGTCCAGAGATTCACGTGATCGATGCGGCGGACGCCTATTCCTCGGTTCCAAGAGCGATAGGACTGATTCAGCAGCACCGAGCGATCGGCTTCGGCAACACTTGGTTTTTCGACGTCGTAATAGAGGCGGAACTTGTGGCCGGTTGGCATCTGGAAGCGCAAGGATTCGCCAATCCCGTCTTCTGCGTTCGGCGCCTCCAATGAAACCTTGTTGCCGTTACCAGTGAGGATCTCATGAAAACCCTCCAAGTCGTCCGGCCGCTTCACACGCCAGGACACGTGGTCAAGCCGAGGCCGGTCGCCGGCCTCAAGAACGAGGCTGTGATGCTCCCTCTCCATCGCCGCTCGCAGGTAAACCTTATTCTCGGTGCGAGCAGTTATTTCGAGTCCGATGACGTCGTGGAAGAACCACAGCGACTTCTCGAGATCGGGCGTAAACAAGTGAGCCGCCCCCAGTTTGGCGATTTCTGGGTGGTAGCGGAAGTCGTTCATGGTCATTCCTGTCCGTCGTATGGTGGTCCGTATAAAGTGACCGTCTATATGGGCGACCACTCTTGGGAGTGCAAACAAAGCCCTGGGGCGGTTCCTTGGTCCTCCCCACGCGCCGAGCCAGCGTTCCTCATTTGGCTCTCGCCCTGAAGGAGTGCTCACCGATGAGCGCTTCCGGGGTCATAAGCAATATGTAAATACAGGCCGGGGATGGGAGCTCTGTATGTGATGCACTCTACAATGATCTACGCACTCAAGCGGAGAAGTCGTTCCACTGAACGGAACAAGCACTTGAGGTTTAGCGTAACTCTCTTGCTTGAGAAGACTAATTCAGCAATTCTTGTCCTATGAGTTCCACCGAGCGGGACAGTCCGCCCACCGCATCTATCGAACGTATATCAGCGATCCTCGAATGCTTCTCGCACGACGCCCCGGAATTAAGCGTTAGTGAGGTCGCTCGTCGTGCTGGCTTACCCAAGTCCACGACATCGCGTTGGGTATCTGCCTTGGTCGCACACAGGTTTCTGGAACAGCACGATCGAAGGCTCTCGTTAGGGCTGCGCTTCTTCGAACTCGGAGAACAGGCGGTGCGCCCGCAGTCGCTACGCCGACTCACTTACGCACAGATGGAGGGGCTCCGGCGGGCCACGGGTCATACAGTACATCTGGCTGTATTGGACGGACGGCACGTCGTTTACATCCAAATACTCCCAACGAGGGGCACGCCTGCGCTGCGCAGCCGGGTCGGAGGGCGCATCCTTGCCCATGCCACCGGCGTCGGCAAGGCTCTCTTGGCATTCTCGCCCTTAGAAGTGTCGGATAAGTACATTGCCGAAGGCCTCCCGAAAGTCGGTCCGAAAACGATCACGCAGCCCGATGAACTCCGCGCGGCCCTCTGGCGGACTCGGGCGCAGGGATTCTCCACTGAAGATGAGGAATCCGGTCCTGGTGTCGCCTGCGTAGCCGCCCCCATCGTCGTTGATGACTCGGCCCCACTCGCAGCCCTATCCGTCGCGGGGGACCGTTCCGCACTCGACATCGCTAGCTGCTCAAAGGCTATCGTCGCCGCAGTTGAGTCGCTCCGACGACAGGCCACACATTTGCCTCCAAACCGACTCACACTCTGACTCACGGGGTGCGAGGGCTTCCGCGGAACTGGCATGCACGGATATTCGTGGGACGGGAGTAGCACCCGCGGCGCAAACAACATCGAGTCGTTTCTCGGATCCGCCCTGATTCGCGTGGTTGGATATCGGCATGCCAATTCTTCCAAGCACAGAGAATTCACTCTTGGTCCGCACGAACTTCGCCGATGCCAAAGCTTGGGCCGATGCGCTGTCCGTTGTCATGACTGAAAACGAAGACGGTTTCCGTGCCTACGTTGAAGTCGTTGACGATAATGCCTGGGTAGACGCTGATTGGGAACAGGTCCGCCGTGCGGCTCTGGCAACCGACGAACAAGCAGTCGTCCTCTTCATTGTGGACAGCGCCGCTCTAGAACCCGACTATCCGGTGTTGGTAGTTGACTTGGGCGACTTGGCACATGAACCGTTCCGGTGCGTTGCCAGTGAACTTTGGGGAGTGGATAACAACTTGAACATCGCCAACATGGACTGGGAAGAGTTCGCCGACATGGCCGAGAGTGATGGGGTATTTAGGGGTTTTGCCTGACAGCTTTTGCTGCAGCGACGTACTGGGCGTAAGCGGCGGCCGAATCGGTGGCGTGGCGTTCGATGGTGGTAGGGGAGTAGCCGAGGGTTTCGGCGATGATGGCCACGGGTGCGAGTTTGGTGAGTTCGTGGAGGGTTCCGAGTCTCGCGGCCCGTGTACTGAATAGTTTGCTTAGCCGGGTTGTGAGGTGTCCGGGGTGGATGTGACGCCCGGGAGAGGCGCCGCGGAATACCCACTTGCTATTGGGGTGTGAGGCGGTCAGGTCGTGGCCAGGGTTCGCGGCGAGTTCGCGCCATGGTTCGGCCAGCGGATCCGGTAATGCGATCCGGGTGGTCCCGAGCTGGATGGTGACGAGTTCTTCGGTAGTGGTCACTTCGTCCCAGGTCAGCCGTGCGATGTTTTCAGCCTGATGTCCAAAGACGAGGATAAGGATCGCGGCGGCCCCGTCGCGTGTCTCTAGTCCGTCTTCGTGGATGACTCGTTTGAGTGCTTCATCCTGTCCGGGCTTGGTAAGTCGTGGGCTGGTGCCGCGGCGGTGCGGGACGATGGTGAGCCCGGCTGGGGCGGCTTTGGACTTGATGGCCCATTTGAGGAAGCGCTCGGCGATGCGCCGGGTTGTGGGCCCTTCGGCTTGCCATACGTCGAGGTGGGATTGTTGCAGCTCGGGCAGGTTGATGTCATGTCCGGTGAGCCAGTTGAGGAGGTCGATGGCCACTGTGACTTCCTGTTTGGCGCGGAGGAAGGTGCCGCGGGTGACTTCGTCCATGTGGTTCATCCGTCGTTGGTGGTGCCAGCGGATGTAGCGGCGGACCACGTCAAGGTTCTGAGGATCTTTCACGCGTTCGAGGGCTTGTGCGGACCAGCTGTCGTAGCGGATCCGGAGTTCGTCGCGTTGGGGGAGGACCCCGTGTTCGGTGAGGAGTCCGCGGACGTATTCGCGGGTGCGTGAGTCGGGCAGTTCGTCGAGGCTTTCGTGGGTGATCTTTGGTGCGACCGCGAGGTTGCGGAGGAATGCGGCGACGTGCTTTTGACGGATCCAGGTCATGCCGCTGTTGGCCCGTTTCATGGACTTCAGCGCGGCCGCCAGCGGGATCAACGATGTGGCGATGGATCCTGTGGCCGGGTCGGTGAGCAGGTCATCTACGACATTGCCGAGGACGCAGGTCCAGCAGCGCCCGCCGCTGTGGAGTTCGTCCTCGGCTCCGCAGGTCTCGCAGTCGATGTTGAGTCGGATGCCTGAGCAGCGGCGGCAGGCGGGTTGGTTATCGATGAGGCCGGGCAGGACTCCTTCGTGTCCGCAGGCGCAGATTCCTCGGGTGCGTTTGGCTTGCTGGTAGCAGTAGCCGCAGACTCCGCCGTCGGGCCATCGTGCGACGGTTTGGTGGTGCTGGCCGCAGCGGTTGCAGGGGACCGGCCAGCGGATGGGGTCCTCTGCTTTGCGTGGCTTACTCACCGTCCTCGGGTGTGACGAGGCGGATGCGCTTGGCGATCGGGTTACCTGGTTGGATTCCGAGGTCTTCGCTGCGCTGCGGGGCGTTGGCCGTTGCTGCGGCGCGCATCTCAACGAATGGTTCGAACAGGTCGTTCGGGGTGCAGTCCAGGATGTCGCAGAGCGCCGCGAATGTTCTGGCCGGGATGCGTTCGGGCGTGGCCGTGACGAGTCGGTAGACCTGGCTCTCGGAGAGGTTGATTCCGCGGGATCTCAGAAGGGGCATCAGTTCGGTGGTCTTCCAGAGGTTGCGCTTGGCCATGAGGGCACGCAAGTTCCAGCGGTAGCCGATCCGGCGTTGTTCAGGCATCTGGGTCCTCCAAGGTCGTGATGCGGCGTGCGATCATCTGCTGCACGGTTTTCTGCTTGAAGTCCGACGATACCGATGTGTAGAGGCCGGTGGTCGAGGCGTACGAGTGGCCGACCTGTGTCTGCATTATCTTGAGCCCGTC
>NZ_SDXQ01000055.1:0-1227 GCF_006964045.1 Arthrobacter sp. TS-15
CCGGCCCCAGATAAGCTGGATAAACAACGGATCGTAGCCGGCCTCGATCAGGTGGGTGACGTAGGAATGCCGCAGGGTGTGCAGGGACAACTCGTCCGGCAATCCAGCGGCTTTCCTGATGCGTTGGAAGGCCCGGTCGAAGTTGCGGTAGACCGTGGAACCCGAGCGCTCCGAGGGCCACATGCTGGCTGAACGGTCCGCGGTGGCGAAGCGTTTACGGCCATCGGGGGAGAGCCAGTACTCCAACTGACCGACGACCCAATCGAACTCCGGGACGGTCAGCACGGTCCGGCGCCGAGGGCCTGAGCCTTTTGTTCCTTTGGCCCACCGCACCTGGAGCGCACCGAACCGGCCGAACTGTTCAACGTGGGGATTAGGGCCGAAATCGACGTACTCAAGCATGGTCAGTTCACGACGGCGCAGCCCGTAAGCATAGGCAACCTTGAACGCCGTCGAATCCCTCAACGCCGGCAACCAACGCTTGGAGCGTTTGGCAAACTCCGTATCGATCAGATCATCAGCGGCATCAAAGAACGTTTGAAGCTCTGCCCGGGCGAAGGCCCTCCGGCGCGGCGGCATGGCATCGTCAGTGGTATGCCGCGGTGAGTTCCACTCAAATACGACCTGCACCGGGATGTCGGCGAACACCCGTTCGCAAAACGCTGCCCACCCATAGCGCCCGTCGGTCACGTACGCGCAGAACGCCTTGATAGCTCCCGCGTTGGACCTGAGCGTGGACAACGCCAGGCCTTTCTCTGAACTGCGACGGTCTGCGAGGAATTCGTCCACGTTATGTGCCGACCATGTCCACGGATACTCGTTCGCGTGCTCCTGGAACCGCTCAACGACACTGCAGGAGCTTTTGATGTAGGCGTTTGAGAGCCCGCGTGCCAGCATCTGCGCCCGCCAACCATCAAGCATCGCCTCGAAAACCCGGTCTTCAGCCCGCAGCAGCCCAACGTTCTCAGTGTTCAGAAAGGCAGGAATCCGGCCAGGTTCGATGTTCACAAGCCAAACTCTACGCAAGAATCTCTCATTAAATGAGAGATTACGCCGCTAGAGCGCGCAATGACGCGGTCGAGCTGCTGGTCATCATTCAATCCCATCACATGCGAACGATCCCTGACGTGGGAAAACGCTGCATGGCAGGTTGAGACGAGTTATCTCATCCACTTCTACTCGTCCCACTCGGATGCCGATAACGGATATTATGTCGCGTTGTAATGA
>NZ_SDXQ01000056.1:0-3991 GCF_006964045.1 Arthrobacter sp. TS-15
ATTATCTTGAGCCCGTCGGGCTCCTGTGCCTCTGGCCTGCGGTTTTGGGTTGGTGGGTGTGTCCGGGACGTGCATGACGGTGGCATTGGGTGTCCTTTCATTCTCGTGGATCTGTTATGGATTCGGGATGGTCGCTGGGTCTGGTGATGGACTTTGGCGGCGTTGTCCGAGGGCGTGTGCGAGTTGCTGTCGCAGTCGTTGGTTCTCGTCGTTGAGTCGTCGGATTCTGTCGTTGGCCGCTTCGAGTCGTTGCCGTAGCGAGGCCTCGCTTGCCCGCTGTGGCTGTGATGCCGGTGTGGGCTCCGCTGAGGCGTGGTTTTGGCGGAGGCGTTCGATTTCGGCGCGGAGGTCGGGCTGGGTGTAGAGCCAGGACCGGGAGACTCGGGCGTATTTGGCGACGGCGTCGAAGGTGACCGGTCGGCCTTCCGCGTGCAGCGTGCGCAGCGCTTGGACGGCTTTGGACCGGGTGAGAGCGGCGCGCTGCTGTGCAGCTTTGATCAGGTGCCGGCTGTTGTCGGGGCGGTTCATCCGGCGGCCTCGGCTGGTGCGGTGTCGTCGAGGGAGTCGATGATGCGGTCCAGGTTGTGCAGCACGGCCTGGTTCATCTCGATGAGCCGGGTCTGTCCGCGGGCCTCGGCGGCGGACAGGATCTGGACGGTCTGGCGGCGCTGCTCTTGGTGCTGGGGGAGGAATTCGGCGGTGGTGACAAACATGGGACAGGTCAGGCAGGCGTTGGCGTGCGGGCAGGTTTTCTGAACCGGCAGCCCGCAGAATCCGTTCGGCAAGCTCTGCGTCGCGCGGCCGAGGCGTTGTTTGGCCCAGCTGGCTTCGGCGAGTGGTCCCTGCGGGTCAATGGTGATGGTGTCGCCGTTGATGTTGACCTTGCGGGCTTTCTCCCAGTGGCGACGCACGGTCGTGTCATGCAGCCGGGCGTAATGGGCGGTCATCTCCGCCGAGGTGTGATCGAGGAGGACCCGGACAACTTCCTGAGGAACGTCGCGGTTGATCAGTGTTGTCCCGAAGGTGTGGCGCCACTGATGCGGAGTCAGGCGCACCTCTTGCCCGTGTTCGTCGCGAATGTCGCAGCGTTCCAGCCAGTCTTCAAGCTGTCCGCGGTAGGAGTGTGTGGTGAGCGGTTTTGCTCCGTCGGGGTTCATCTTCGGGGCCGGGAACAGCCAGTTGCTGCCTTCGGGGAATCGTTCGCGGACGCGTCGTTGCTGATCGAGGATGGCGGTATGGACTTCCTCGTCGAGGGGTACGAGGGCTTCGCGTTTCATCTTCCGGTTCATATAGCGAAGGTATGGGGCGCCGTCACCGTCACGGACCACGCCGTCTGATACCAGGTTGCAGGCGTCCCCGACGCGCAGTCCGCAGCGCATCAGTATCAGTGTGAGTAGCCGACTGTCGGGGCTGGTCCATTTGCCGAGGTTTTCGGGTTGGTCGAGTTGCGCCATGATGTGATCGGCCAGGGCTCTGGGCAGTCGTTTGGCTGGTCGTGGGAAGTCTTCGGGGTAGAAGTTCGCCGATGCCGGCAGGTCCTTGGCCCGGTCGTGGCGGCGGATCGCGGCGAAGAAGGCGTTCAGGGAGCTGATGTCGCGGCCACGGGAAGTCACGGCCCGTTTATCCCGGGCGAGTTCGGCGAGGAAGCGTTCCAGGATGCCGCGGTCGATGCAGTCCGGGCCGTCGGAGTGGGGGATGGTGTGGGCGAGGAACGCGGCGAATCGGTTCAGGGCGAGGAGGTCGATGCGGGCTTGGATGATTTCCCTGCCGCTGGTCAGCCGCCATCGGATGAAGCGTTTTGCCATGGTGCGCAGCCACGGTTGCGGGATCTTGTCGAAGCGGAGGGTGCCGCGGGTGTCGGTGTAGCCGAGGCGGTGCAGGGCCCAGACGTCGCGGGAATACTCTGACTCCCAGCCGGTGCCGGCGGCGAGGTCTTCGAGCCGGGTGTAGGCAAATCGCAGGAATGCGAGTTGCCCGTTGTGGCGGTGACTGCGGCCCACCCGGCCGGCGCTATAGAACGCTGCCCACTGGCCAAGATTCCACTCCAGCAGCGAGGTGACGCCGCTGTCGGTGAGGAGCCGGATCACGGGCGTCACAACGGAGGAGCGGGTACTGGCCCGGCGTTCATCGTGGCGGCATTGCAGGGCGTGCTGGAGCTCAAGCCGCAGCTGGGGACGATCTGCCAGGCATCGGAAATCGAACCGGTCCAGGCCCACGCTTTCGCACCGGGCGACGAACTCGTCGATATCCGGTGTGCCAATGGCGTGCCAGCGGGACTTGTGGTTCAGACACAACGGCGAGTTGCCTTGGGCCCAGAGGTCGCAGAACGCGAGCCTGCATTCGGGCCGTTCGGTGGCTGGCTCGGGGGAGAGGGTAGCGAGCCACTTATTCACGTCGGTCTCGCTGGAACGACTGAAGAACCCGTGATGGCTGATGCAGAGGCCGCGTCTGGCCGAACCGAAGCGGCACCAGGTGACGGTGCATGCCGCCAAGGGGCCGTCGCCTACGGGTAATGGGCCGGGGCTGGCGAGGAATGACTCCAATTCGGGGCGTCCTTGGTCCAGCCAGCGCTTGTAGTGGCTTTTGCAGAACCCTTTCACCGTACGTTGCCGTTCACACTTGTCGATCCGGCAGGGCTCGGTGTTGAAGACGAGGGAGCCTGGGGCCGGGATCACGATTTCGGGTCTGAATTCGGGCCGGACGGTGCCCATGAGCTTAGCCAACAGACCGCGACCGTCCTCGTTTTCATTCAATGCGAGGGAGCTCACCAGGTGACCTCTTTTCCGGTCAGCAGCCCTGCCTTTTCGAGGGCGCGGCGGGCGTCCTCAACAGTGAGGTGGCCGTAGACGTCGATGGTGGTTGCGACCGATGCGTGGCCAAGCAGGCTGCTGATCACTTCGATGGGTGTCCCGGCCCGTAGCAAGCGGGTGGCATAGGTGTGGCGGAACCAGTGCGGGTCAAAATCCACTCCGGTGTTACGGCGCAGCCGCTTCACCAGGTCATAGAATGCCGCGTAGCCCATCGGGCGGCCGCGGGCGCCGGCCCACAGATTCACGAACACGTAGTCGCTGTCCAGATCTCCGTATTCCTCGTGAAGGTAGTCGCCGTAGAGCCGCACGACGTCCGCGCCGATCGGTATCGTGCGCGGCGAAACGGACTTCGCCCGGGCCCGGTTGGCGTTCACCCGCCGGCGGATCGTCAGCTCGCCCTCGGCGACTGCAATGTCCTCATGCCTTAGTCCGAGTGCTTCGCCGATACGGATTCCCGACTCCCACAGCAGGACGAACATGAACCGGTCCCTCAGCCGAGTGCACGCATCCAGCACTGCTTGTGCCTGCACCGCAGGCAGGACCGTGGGCAACCTCTTGGGCTCACGCAGCTTCACGATCCGGCGCCGCTGCGGCCTGTCCCCGGCAAGGTGGGCAAGGAACGGTCTCCATCCCGTTCTTCGGTGCCGGACCGTTTCGAACTCGGTGACAAGGTCGCCCAGCGGAACCCCATGACGGGAGTGAAACACGTAGAAGCCGCCCACCGCCGCGAGCTTGCGGTTCACCGTTCCCGGCCCGCAGTGATGGGAAGCCGACGGCAGCAGCGTCACGTCCGCGGCGCGCCCGGCAGGCGGAAGCCGCAGCCAGGCGACGAACTCGCCGACGTTCTCCAAGGCCACCTGGCGCCAATCAATGCCGCGGTGGCGAAGAAAGACGAACCAATCCTTGAGATCATGCGCATACGCCTTGAGCGTGTTCGGCGACCTCTCGACGTCGGTCAGGTAAGCCAGGAACCGCTCCACCGGCTCGACGACACCATGATCATCAAGCACAGTCCACGACTCAAGCGGCGAACCGGACACCAAAACTCGTTGAACCTGCATGAACCCTCCCGCGATCCCGTGTGATGGACAGCTTCAGATAAGCACCTCCATCACGCGGAACTGTGCGGTTACGGGCCTCGTGCTGCACGTCAAAGACACCCCGGTTCCGGCCCCAGATAA
>NZ_SDXQ01000057.1:0-1268 GCF_006964045.1 Arthrobacter sp. TS-15
CCGGTTCCGGCCCCAGATAAATTGCACAAATCTAGGATCCCATCCGTCCTCCAGCAGGTGCGTTGCATAAGAGCGGCGCAGTGAATGCAGGTCCAGGCCATCCATTGGCAATCCCAGCTCGGCGAGGTAGCGCCGGAGCCGGCGCAGCAAGGTGGATTCACAGATCAGGCCACCTCGTTCGCTGGGAAACAGGTCCAGGGTGTCGAGGGTGCCTCGCCCGTTGGCGAGCCAGTCTTCGATGACACCGGCGGTCCAGTCAAAGACCGTCAGGACGCTGCGGGGTTTGTGCGGGGAGCCCTTGCGGGACTTGCCAAAGCGGACCTTGCAGACGCCTGATTTCCCGAACCTGCGCGCCTGCGGGTTGGTCGCGAAATCGATGGTCTGCAGGTGCCGGAGCTCGTTGAACCTCAGCCCGTACGAGTAGGTCACCTTGAGCATGACGGCGTCCCGGTAAGCAGCTTTCCAGCCCTTCTTGCCCGAGGCCGCGATCAGTTCGACCTGGTCGTCCGCATGGTCGAACAGCATCTGCAATTCGACCTTGGTGAAGGGCCGCTTGGCAGGGCGCCCTTCGTACTCCTGCGCGTGCGAGGCGGTGTTCCAGTCAAAGAAGACCTGGGACGGGTGCGTCCCGAAGCGTTGCTCACAGACCCTGTCCCAGCCATAGTCCGGGTTCGACACGTAAGACGAAAAACGGCGAAGGGTGGACTGGTAACCGCGGATGGTGGAGTGCTTCAGCTGATGGATCGAGCGAAGATCCCCGAAATACTCCTCGACATGCTCAGGCGACCAGTTCCACGGGAACTCGTTCACATGGTCCACGAACCGCCGGACACACCCGATGCCCTTATCAATGGTGTCGAACTGCAGGTTCCGGGACAGCTGCTGGTTACGCCAGCCCGTGAACATGTCCTCGAGCGTTTGTTCTTCGGGATGCAGCAGGGAAACGGCACTCAGCTGCAGCACGCGCCCGGACCCATCAACAGCCACTATTTGCCCTCAAGTCGCCCTCCAACCGCATTCATAACCTGAATCAATGATTCATTAAATGCATCATTAGCACAAAACCTCAGGTCAGACGCCCTTCAAGCAACGTCGCGCTCAGGCTGCACTGGCCAAAAGAGGCGGCCACAGAAGTCGGAACCGGCGACCGTTACATGCGAAAATCCGCGGAATCCGGGCCCGGGGAGAACTTCCTTGAGTCCCCAGGGGATTGGGGCGAATTGATTCATCCAATGAGATACGCAGAGTACTAGTGGCGCAATGCTTTA
>NZ_SDXQ01000058.1:0-58868 GCF_006964045.1 Arthrobacter sp. TS-15
CCCGACGGGCTCAAGATAATCCAGCATCAAATGGGCCACGAACACGCCTCCACCACCGGGATCTACCAGTTCGTCAGCGACGACTTCCGCAACGCCACCCTGCGGGCGGCCCTGGACCGCACCATGGACGAAGTCCTGGGCGTGCAGATGAGAGGCCAGTGGTGAGACGCGAAGTCGAATACAAATGGCGCTTGTCCGAGCTCATGGCGGCACGGGGACTGCACAACACCACCGACCTCATCCCCCTGCTGGCCGAGCGCGGCATCACCTTGTCCCGGCCACAGGTCTACCGGCTCGTCAACCAAAAACCAGAACGCGTCGCATTGCAGGTCATCGCCGCGATCTGCGACATCTTCTCCTGCGGACCAGAGGACCTCATCACCGTCACAGCAGCCGACGTCCGCGCACGCAAAACCGGAACCAGCGCCCCCAACATCGTCGACCTGAACCGCACCGTCCGCCCGCGAAGGGCACGCATCATCGACGATGGCAACTAACAAGCCCAACGGTCTCAGCCCCCGAAACACCAGCCGCGGCCGGCCACGCACCACCGGAACGGCCACCTGCGCACGCTGCGGCCGAACTGCCGGCCGCACCCGGGCCACCTGGCCCGAAGGAAAAATCTGCGGCCCCTGCTTCACCACCGCCACCCGCACCCACGGGACCTGTCCCGGCTGCGGCAAGGACCGGCTGCTGCCCGGCCCGCCCGAAACCAGCGAAGGGCCCCGCTGCGCACCCTGCTCAGGCATCCTCCATAACTTCCACTGCAGCCGCTGCAATACGGAAGGCGAGTTCTACCGGCGCGGCATCTGCGCCCGCTGCGCCCTCCGGGACGACCTCAACGAACTACTGCTCTCACACCCTGCCGACCCGGAGACTGCCGGGAAAATCGTTGATGTCCTCTGCAAGGTAGACCGGCCTGAAAGCATCATCACCTGGAAGCGCTCCCCCAAGGTCCAGACCCTCCTGGCCTCGATCTCCAGCGGGCAAACACCCCTCACGCACGAAGGACTCGACGAGCACCGCGAAACCGCAGGACGAGCGGCCGATCATTTACGGGCCCTGCTCGTCCACCATGGGCTCCTCCCCTATCAGGATCCCTACCTCGCACGTTTTGAATCCTGGATCCACGACAAACTCAAGCCCTTGCCAGCCGAGGTAGCCAAACCCGTCGAGTACTTCGCCACATGGCACCACCTCCGGCGCATCCGGTCCATGGTTACGCCGGAGACAAACGCGCAAGCTCCCGTTCACTCCGCCAAACAAGAGATCACCGAAACCATCAAGTTCCTGGACTGGCTCTGGCAAATCCACCACAGGACAGCCGCCACCTGCAGCCAGCAGGACATCGAGACCTGGATCGCCACCGGCCCCACAACCAGGAAATCCATCCGCACCTTCATCGTCTTCGCCAAGAAAACCGGCACGAACAACCGTGTCGACATGGGCCACTACACAGCCAAAACCCGACCGGCAATCACCCAGGACCAACGTCTTACCTGGCTGCGCGAACTGCTCACGGGCACCAGCGAATCCCTGCCTTACAGGGTCGCCGGCACCTTGCTCCTCCTCTATGCCCAGCCCCTTGTCCGGGTAGCCAGACTCCGCGCCGATGCCGTGGAGACCAGCGAATCCAGTGGCACCACGAGGATCACCTTTGGCACGCATCCGGTTCCTGTCCCCCAGCCTTTTGCGGACCTACTGGAGGCGCACTTTCAAAGCCGGCCAAACCTCAGAACAGGATCGCACGCGGAAAACCCCTGGCTTTTCCCGGGAACGCGCGCCGGCCAACATCTTCACCCCAACACCATCATGGACAGGCTCCGAAGCCTCGGCATCAACCTAATAGGCGCACGAAATGCCGCCCTGGACGAACACCTCTTAGTCTCACCGCCGCCACTGGTCGCCGACGCCCTCGGCTACAGCCACCAAGTAGCCTTTCTGCACGCCGACGCAGCAGGCGATGCTTGGGCCCGTTACGTCAATCTGCGAACCAAACCATGACCAAGTTGGCTCTGCCAACTGGAAGCATGCCAGGACCCGCCGCTCAGCTGTTGTGACGTCTTGAGGCCTTGACCGATGGGGCTATGCTTCAAGCAACCTTGGAGCAGTCGCGACGAAGCACCACGAGGGGAAACGTGAGACAAATTGAAGCGCCTCGCACTTCAGCCGTGTGGGCAGGCTTGGGAATCGTGTTGTGGCTGGTGCTTGGAATGATCGATATAGCGGACAACGGTGCCTCCTGGCGGACTGTTGCCTACGCCCTATTAGAAGCGGGGGCGATCTACGTTTTCGTTAGGGCGATTGGCACTCTGCGCCGCAAGAGAACTCCGCGCACCTAACAAGCCGGTAGGAGTCGAACGGATCCAAAGGACGTTGCTCTGGCGCCCGACTTTGGCTTCCTTAGCCGACCTTACGTCGGGGTCTGATCAAGGAATACGCCCAGACTCAATCCGCAGGGGTGCCAGTAGTTGCCTTAGGCAACCAGAAGGAGCCTGTATTCCCACCCTTCCCTGGGAGGCTTCCATGGGAAGATCATGCTGCTGAATACGGCAGCCAGATATGGGCGAAAACTGAAGCAGGGGCATGGACATAAGACGAGCCAACCGGGGCGACCAGGTGGCAATAGGCAATCTGATATTCGACTGGGACCAGGACAACGGTCAGAGGTACCAGGATGGGCGTGGTCGGGTCAGCGAACGCGAGTTCGTCGCCGAGGACGCCGAGGGGATAGTGGGCTGGATCTCCGGCCAGCATGGTTCCGGGGCATGGGCAAATCTCGCTGCGTTCGAGGACCAGCCCGACTATTGGGCCTGCTCGTTCATCGTGAAGCTTTTCGTGCGTTGGGAGAGGCAGTCCGGCGGTATCGGCGGCCTGTTACTGGACGCCTTCGAAATGGACGCGCAGGAGGCAGGGCGCGACCTCGTGGTAGTCCATCCCGATGAAACCGGCGACAAAGAAAGGCTCCGGAACTTCTACCGAGACCACGGGTATGTGCTCATGGACCCCTCCAGCGATCATTCGAGGACGCCGCCCTGGCTGATGGCGAAATCCTTGCCGGTCCTGCTGTAGGCAATGGAGCCTGGCTGAATGGACGAGTTGACTCCCGACATGGAGATGAGCTCCAAGGAGGCCGCCGCGTACCTGAGTGGACCGGTCGGGTACACCTTGAGCGCGGATTTTCTTCGCAGCCTGAGATACGTCGGCAGGGGTCCGCTCGTTGAGAAGCGAGGGGCAAGGCTTGTCTACCGTAAGGCGACCCTGGATGCGTTCCTGCTGGAGCACGGTACGGATCCCGTCGCTTGGTATGCGGGTATCTGGCGTGAATTGGCCGAGGAGATCCGTGATGTGTCCGCGGCTACCGGTGTGGGTGGTTTCGAGCCGTTGATTGAGACGCTGGAGACGCGTGACCCGGAGGACTGGGACCCGGACGAGGCGAAGTAACAGTGTCGGCCCGTCTGGGCGGGCCCTCACATCGGATAATCGATAAGTGACTGACCGACCAGCCCTCTAGCTGTTCCCGTACCTTCGTCTGCGCGAGGCAGTGACCGCTGGACCTTGGTCACTGCAACCGCTCGACCCGGAAAAATTGGCTGCGCCTTTTGACGACTTTGGGCGGACGTTGAGCGCACTCCTTGCCCGGTTCCGTGACGAAGCCGGCCAGCCCTTGACGACTGCGACTCTTGTTCAGCGGACGGAGCCGGAGCTGGCCGCCGGAGATGCACGCGGGAACGAACGGGATGCCCTCCGGGCTGCAGTGTCATTTGCGGTGGCCGATGCAAACGCCGGCCATGGAAATGAGATTCCCTGGGATGGGGCGGCACTGAACCTTGCTACAGCAGAAGTGGCAACGTTCTTTGTCGGTGAAGTCTCGGCACTCAAGAACGGCACATTCGAGCGAACCAGAGGCGGGACACTCAACCACCGAATCATTGGCGGGGGAACCGTGCATGATGACTTCGTGGTCCTGCCGCCGCCGGAAGGGCTCGTATCGATCCCCGATCTCACCCTCTACGGCGAGCTTCTGGAGGCTGTCTACCGGGTTGCTGTGGAAGCGCTGTCAGGCAAATCGTCGAAGACCCATGAGGTCTGGTCCGCGCTTCATTGGCACAGCCGGGCGTGGGAAAATTCACCGCTTCACACCATGCCGGATATCCTCGTGCAGCTGAAGACAGCCATCGAGGCACTTTCAGGAAAGAGCGGCACCGCGGACGGTATAGATATTCTCGAAGGTATCTACAGCTCTGTGGCGGGAACGATCGGCGCCGGTGACTTCCTGTGGCGGGAGTCAGGCCCGAGCTTTCCTCGCCAATACAAAAAGGTCACCAAAATGTACAGCTCTTTTGGTCACTGGTACTGGTACCTGGCAGACACCCGTAACGATATCGTCCATGACACAGAATCACCCGTCATGGAGCACATCGCACCAGGGTCACCATTCCAAGGAAACCTCTTTCGAGTTGCCGAGAGAGTTACGCGCGAACTCATCAAGATTCGCCTCGCCCACCTGGGCCACCTGGAAGCCGCACTCAGCCCGACGAGTCGGGGTCACCTCCGCGTTGCCGGGCAGCTTGGCCAGCAGATCAGAACTATCGCGCCTTTGCAGAAATAAGGTCGCTCCTCAGGACTGCAGGGGTTCGTCGCGGGCTTTGCAGGCCTTGCGCTCCCCCACGGCGTTTTCCTCGACGACCAGCAGCCTCTTGGGGTTCTCGTCCCAGACATTGCCCACGGAGTTGCACCAGGCCGGGTGGAAAACCTTTCCCGAGCTGACCACGTAGACCTGGCCAGGACCGACCTTGGGCGATCCGTCGCTGCGACGGGCGGACGGCTCGACGGAGCGCAGCTCCCCCAGCTCTTTGGACTCTTGCTTGGCTTTGGCTGCTGCCTTCCATGTGCGGCGCTGCCGTGTTGCCATCAGGACTTCCTTCCGTCGATGTGGAAGACAGGCGCGGCCTTCGGCCCGAGAGGTTGTGGTGTCATGACGGCATCTTTCCACAATCTCAAGCTCAGGACGGCGGCGTGACCTCGGTGTAGGTGGCGACGTCGATGAGGGTACCGTCCGTATCGGTGATCGTGGCTATGCCCTGCTTGAGAGCCGCCTTTGAACACTTCTTGCAGCCGCTCAGAAGGAACCAGGCGCGGGAAAGAGAGCCAGCCGTCTGGCAACATAGTGTCGTCGTGACCATCGCAGACTTCAGGGCCAGATGGGTCGCGTTGCCACCTGGGGTGTGGACAACCATAACGTCCTGAGTGCGTTTCCAGTCCGGGCCGTACGCCTCATTGGCAAGGATGTTCGGGACGCTGTTGCGGATGGCGACCTGTTCTGGTTCAGACATGGGTTCATCCTATGCGGGTGCTCCCCGTTCCACAGCGAATACAAGCTTCCCTCCCCCGCACTGCCGCTAATTCTTCTCCGAAGATGGGCTTTCGCTTAGCGGGGCAGGTACCTTCCCCGCCATTCGTCGGCTTCTGGCCTGCTCGCCTGGACCCACCATCATGTGTCCGCATGGCAGCGTTCAGAACCTGCCTATAAGACTTCTGTCGGCAGGTGGTGGCGCCGCGCCAAGGTCGCAATCAGCGGTGTAAACAACCTCAGACTTATCCGTAAATCGGTCGATGTCCTCCAGCGTGATGTTCAGAGCGGCGGAGCGGTTTCGGAGATGCTGAACGAGCTCCTTCTGCGGCCACATCAGCTGGTCGAGTATGAATTGAACATCCGTCCGCTGGCCTTCATGTAGTCGTGTATGGCTTTCGGTTCCGTGATGCGCCGGCCGAAGATGAGCTCAACGTCGACGTCTCCGAGCGGGTCGACGTCCGGTCGGAGGTAGCTTCCGAAGATTCGCAGCCGCTCGACAAACAGGGGCTTGCCGCCGTCGGCGTTGTAATCACGTGCACGTTCCAGTAACCCGGCAACTAAACGGTCCGCGGTTTTCCTGGTGATCGGCTTCCCAAAGCCAGCCATGGCCAAGGCATTGCCAAGGATGGTCGCCCCCACCAAACATCGCCGTCGCTGTCGGTATCGGATTTCTCCAGATAGCCGCCAGCCTCCAGCCCGCGAATACAGTGTCCGCCGACCCGAAGCCGTTCTCTTTCAGCAACTGCTGGGCCGCCTCCTGCATTGTTGGTCCTCCGCGGAACTTGCGGACCAAGCTCCTCGCCAGGGGCGCCGGCAACCCGGCGATAGTTTCAGACCTGCCTATCCTCATGGCCAAAGCCTCGACGGGACTCGCCGCAGCGGACGGGGCGTCAGGCTTCCTTCGGGGAAATGGTCATCGGCTGTCCTCGCCGTCAGGGCCTGGTTCGGCCCATTCGAGTGCCGCGACCAGATGTCCTTCGTCGGGAAGGGCCTTCTGTTCGGCAACGGGAAGCTTGTCGTAGGTGTAGGCCGCCATCGCCATGGGCGAGGTGGAGCGGCGAGGCTGTAGCGGACGCTGCGGTCATTCTTGGTGCCGCAGATCAGAATGCCGACGGTTTCGTTGTGATAATCGCGTCGGAGCACGTCATCGACGAGGGGCGACATAAAAATTAAGCTTGCCGGCGTATTCGGGCTGGAACTTGCCTGTCTTAAGTTCGATTACGACATAGCCCGTTGACCGCACCAAATGAGACGTTGAGCGCCACTGCCTCGCGCAACTCAATGAATAGACCGCGGTGGGCCGAACGTCTTTTTGATCAGAGTCCGAGCAGGCGAACTGCGTTGGCTTTGAGTATTTTGTGTCGGACTTCGCCGTGCAGATCGAGCAGCGCAAAGTCTTTCATCCACCGGTCTGGTGTGATTAGGGGGAAGTCTGAGCCGAACAGCACCTTGTCCTGGAGAAGCGAATTTGCCTGGCGTACGAGGCTTTCTGGAAAGTACTTAGGCGACCAGCCTGAAAGGTCTATCCAAACATTCTTTTTGTGAGTCGCTACAGCCAGGGCTTCTTCCTGCCAGGGAACGGAGGGGTGGGCCATGATGATCTGCAGGTCTGGGAAGTCGGCGGCCACGGAATCGAGAAGGATGGGGTTTGATAGCCCTAGTTTTATACCGAATCCTCCGGGGAGTCCGGATCCGATACCGGTTTGGCCCGTGTGAAATATGACCGGCAGTTTCAGCGTTTGAAGGGCTTCGTACAAGGGGTAGAACTTGATGTCACTAGGATCAAAGTTTTGGACGCTTGGGTGGAACTTGAATCCACGTACGCCGTAGTCCTCTGCTAGCCGGATGGCGCGGTTGATCGCCTCGGATCCGTGGTTCGGGTCCACAGATCCGAAGGGGATCAGCACGTCATTGTTTTCGGCTGCGCCGCGGGCTATTTCCTCACTGCTGTTTGGTGGATGGCCGAGGTGACTTGAAGCATCCACGGTGAAGACCACGGCCGCCATTTTGCGTTCCCGGTACATGTCGGCAATGGCGTTCAGGTCCGGCCGGGGACCGCTTGTCTTGAAGTATTTGCTGGCTGCTTCTACCAGTGTTGGCGGCAGTGCGTTATGCCCGTGGTCATCGACTTCGATGTGGACGTGCATGTCGATGGCGACGAGCGATTCGACGTCCAGATGGAGTTCATAGGACACAGGTCAATCCTCTTTCAGTGCAGGGCTCTTGCGGGTCTGTTGCGGTGTGGTTTCGGGATGCTGAGCCGCTGTTCTTTAGCGGTTCACAGAGCGGTCATCGGATCCGTGCCGTTGGCGCCGTGCTCCGAGATCGGTTCGCTGATGCTCGGATACGCATTTCCGAGCGCGTCTTCAAGACGCCGGGCCAATCCTTCGGCGGCCCGAAGTAGAGAAGGAACGTATTGGGCCATGTCGGTCCTGAGGCTGTAGCTGACGATGCCGATTGCGGCCTGGACAGTTCCATCAACCAGGACGGGAGCGGCCACGGAAGTGGATCCGAGCTGGTATTCCTGGCGGCTCTGGGCGTAGCCGTTCTGGCGAATTTGCACAAGCTGTCGCGACAAGGACCTTCGGTCAGTAATCGTCTCCGGCGTGTATCGGGTTAGGGGCATAGCGAGTATTGCGTCGGCGAACGCTTCCCGGCTGAAGGCGAGCAATGCTTTGCCGACGCCCGTGGCATGGAGCGGTATACGGGCACCGATGCGGCTCTGAAGGGGAACGGATACCTCGGAGGTTAGCTTTTCGATGTATATGGCATTCGTTCCATCACAAACGGCCAGCTGCACGGTTTCGCGGCAGTCGTACTGGAGGTTGAGGAGGAACGGCATGGCAGTCTCGCGCAGCCGTCCGTGGATGGGTGTCAGAAGTCCCATCTCCCACAGTCGCACGCCGAGCCCGTAGCGCCCTGCACTGTCCCGGTCAAGGAAACGTCCGTCTTCGAGCTCGCCGGCAAGCCGGTACACGGTTGCCACAGGAAGCCCGGCTCTGCGGGCGAGTTGGCTGAGCGTAAGGAGTGGATTTTCGACGTCAAAAGCGGCAAGGACGGCCAGCGCCCTCGCGGTGACGGACTTCGCCGAGCTTTTGTATGGCTCGCTACTCAATCGCCGCTCTCCCTTCTGGTGGTTGCTAGAGGGTCCGAGTCAGTCCGATGCGCGGGTGCCAGGATGGCAGCAAGGCTGCGGGCGACCCCCCTCATCTCGGGAATCATCGTCTCGATGGAAACTCCAGGCCGCGTGGCGGCTGAGGCCGTCGGCGGTGTACTGAGGGACAGGGCCATGGGCGGGCGGCCTTCAGCCCGGATCGGGACGGCATATTCGACGTGCCCTGCCGCGTCAGATCGCTGTGCCCACCCTCGTTCGGTGGCTGCGGCGATGTTCTCCTCTATCCGGGCGAACGCGGTGCGAGTCAGCGGCAGGGCGCTCCTGGCTGCAGGGGTCATCCCTCCCATGAGGACATGTCCGGCGGCAGACTCGATCAGGGGCAGGGTCATTCCGGGTCCGCTGCCCGGCGCGCTGGCACCGTTGGCCAATACTTCTTCCACGCAGAGAGCCCGCTCTCCGTTGCAAACGAACACTCGGACCATCATTCCGGATTTTGTCGCAAGACGAAGCAAGAGAGGACGGGTTCCCATGCCGATGACGTCATGCGTGGGTGCGAGGATTCCGAGTTCCCAGATTTTGGGGCCTATGGCGTAGCGGCCTGCAGGATCCCGTTGGACTGCCGCGATGGCTTCGAGATGATTGAGGAGGCGGAAGGTCGTCGCCACCGGGAGCCCGCTCCGTCGGGAAATCTGCGACAGGGTCATCTGACGATGGCCCATATCGAAGGACATGAGTACCGCAAAAGCCCGTTCAGTGACCGATTTTCCGGGCGAAGCGGCATTAGTACCTGCCATAGTCCTCCTCCTTCCGGTTATGGAACACACTCTAACGCCTGTTTCATTTGATGAAAAGCCTCGAATAAATAACCTTGGCACTGCAAGGATTCTGGCTCCTAATTAAGGATTCTTTTCGTTGAGTGAAAAGACATGTGGTGATTGGGGTCACACATACCCACACTGGAAACCAGTCCCCCGTCATCCGGACACCATGGACGCAAAGGAGCAGTCATGACCACCACGGACAGCGAAGTGAACGAAAACTCCGTTCCAGTGCAGAACGGAGCGGCGGAACGCAGTTTCCCCGATCCCTACGAGATTGAGACGCCAGAGGGTGCCGAGGGGTGGGAGGAGATGTACGCCTACCACAACCGTTTCCTGCCGACTCGCCGCGCGGAAGATTCTGCCAAGACCTGGTTTCGGAACTCCCTGCACTACCCGGAAGTCTCCTATCCGTTTGACCAGGTCACCATTGACGGTGCCTTCACTGGGACCGGAGTGACGAATACCCGCGTGTTTGCTCTGCCCCCGGCCAAGGGCCTGGACGTTCGCGTGATCAACGGCTACACCTACATGTCAACGATTCCCAGCCCGGACGACGAGGAACAGGCACGACGGGCCGAGGAATTCGGCAAGCGCGCCGGTTACTACTTTGAGAACTGGGACACCCTCTACGCCGAATGGGAAGGCCGCGTTACGGGCGCCATCCGGGCCGTCCACGAGTTGGAAATTCCGCCGCTGTCCGAATTCGAGGACATCGAGCGCGTCACCGCAGACCGCGGACCCAGCCAAGGCAACCTGCTCCTGGCCGCCTACCACCGGCTGCTGGAACACGGCGACCAGATCTGGACCCTACATTCGGAATTTCTGAACCTGGGCTACGCGGCCTACCTGCAGTTCCTGACCTTGTGCAAGGAGCACTTCCCGGAGATCGATGACCAGACCATCTCCCGCATGGTCAGCGGTGTTGACGTCCTGCTCTTCCGTCCCGATGACGAACTTCGGGCGCTGGCCCGAAAGGCTGAGGAACTCGGCGTCGGCGATCTCGTCCATGCCGCCAACACAGAGGAAGACCTGCTCAGCAGCCTCGGAGACTCAGAGGCCGGCAAAGCGTGGCTGGCCGCACTCGACGAAAGCAAAGACCCGTGGTTCTACTTCTCGTACGGGTCCGGCATGTACCACTCCCACCGCAGCTGGATCGACGATCTGCAGCTCCCGATCCAGGCGATCGGAGACTACATCGTCAGGCTGCGCGGTGGTGATGACCTGCTAAGGCCACTGGATAAGCTTCAGGGCGAGCGGGATGAACTGGTCGTGCATTACCGCTCGCTCCTGGACGAGGAGGACCTGCCGGCCTTCGATGCCGCCCTTGGCCTTTCCCGGACCGTGTTCCCCTACGTGGAGAACCACAACTTCTATATCGAGCACTGGTTCCTGACGAATTTTTGGAACAAGGCCCGCGAATTCAGCAAGCTGCTGCAGACGTGGGGCTTCTGGGACGATGTCGAAGACATCTTCTTCCTGCGCCGGGCTGAGGTCGAGGAAGCCATTGTGGACCTGCAGATGGCCTGGGCTGCCGGGGGTAAACCCCAAGGCGGTTACCACTGGCCCGAGATCATCAAGAGGCGTAAGGAAATCTACGCGGCTCTGAGCGCCTGGAACCCGCCACCGGCATTGGGCCCGGTGCCCGGCGAAGTCAGTGAGCCGCTGACTATCATGCTCTGGGGCATCACGCCCGAGACCGTCGAACGGTGGCTTACGGCCCAAGACGGTGGCAGCAGCAGGACACATCTGACCGGGTTCGCCGGCTCTCCCGGAATCGCCGAGGGCCGGGCGCGCGTGGTGCTGCGCCCCGATCAGCTCGATACCGTGCAGGAAGGCGAAATCCTCGTCTCCCCCGTGACAAGCCCCAGCTGGACACCGGTCTTCGGGCGCATCCGCGGTGCAGTGAGCGATATCGGCGGCATCATGTGCCACGCAGCCATCGTGTCGCGTGAATACGGCCTCCCGGCAGTTGTCGGCACCGGATTCGGCACCTCCACCATCAAGACCGGCCAGCTGATCCGCGTCGACGGTGACGCCGGAACCGTCACCATTCTGGATGAGTCAACGGACGCCTGACAGCAGGCACGGGCCCCCGGCCCCCAACACCTAGTCATCCGCCGGCAGCGGAACACACGCTGCCGGCGGAACCGACCCCACCGAAGAAGGAAGAACACCGTGGGAAAGTACACGAGGAAATTCAACGAACTCGACAGCACCGACCGGCCGCTGGTCGGCGGCAAGTGCGCCAGTCTGGGCGAAATGGTTCAGGCCGGATTGCCCGTACCTGACGGTTTCGCTGTCACAGTAGACGCCTACGAGGACTACCGGGACGCGTCGGACCTGCGCCAGCAGCTGCTGCGGATCGTCCTGGGGGCCGACGCGCAGAACAACGCCTCCCTGCAGCAGGCACACGACGAAGCAGTCGCTCTGATACTCGGCCGCGAACTGCCGCCCGCCATCGAGCAGGAGATCCGCCGAGCGTATCTGCAGCTCTCCAGGGAAACAGCGCAGCGGCGCGGCACCGGCGACCCCGACCGCATTCCGGTTGCGGTACGCTCCTCAGCCACGGACGAAGACGGCGCCGCCGCCAGTTTCGCCGGCCAGCAGGAAACCTACCTGTGGGTCGTGGGTGAAGATGACGTCATTGCCAAGGTCCGTGAATGCTGGGCCAGCCTGTACACGCCGCAGGCGATCGCGTACCGCTCCGGCATGTCAGCGGCGGAGGCCTCCGAAGCCTCCAAAATTTCAGTCGCGGTTCAGCTGATGGCCCATGCCGACGTCGCCGGTGTCACCTTCACCGTCAGCCCGCGCACCGGCGACCGGTCGGTCATCGCCATCAACGCCAGCTGGGGACTCGGACAGTCCGTTGTCTCCGGCGAAGTGACCCCGGATGAGTACTGGCTGAACAAAATCGGCCCTACACTGACCAAGACCCGCATCGCTTCCAAAGCCCAGGAATACGTTCCAGCCCCGGACGGGGTGGGCGTGGAATTCCGCGATGTGGATGAAGCCCGCCGTGACGCGGCCTGTCTTAGCGAAGCCGAAGTGATGCAACTGGCTGACATCGCCCTGCGCGTGGAGAAGCACTACGGTTGCCCGCAGGACATCGAATGGGCGCTCGAGCATGACGCCGACGGGACTCCCAAGGTCATGCTGCTCCAATCACGCCCGGAGACCAACTGGAAAAAGCGCAAGGAAGAAAAAGGCAAGAACACCACCAAGGCAACGTCCAACCTGCTTGGCTTCGTCGCTGCCGCAACGAAGGGCAGTACCAAATGAGCACCCCTTCAACACCAAGCTGGCAGGACGTTCTTGACCTCGTCACCCGGCTTGACGACGCCGCCTACGATTCCGCCGCCGTGGAGTTCGGAGACGTTTCCGTCCGTCTCTCACGTTCAGCAGACTTGCCCGTTACTTCCCCCACGGCCGGGACAACGCCGCAGTCCCTTGCACCGTCACCGAACGGGAATGCCCCGGCCACGGCCCCCGCAGCGGCACCGGCCGTTACCGAACCTGCCGCAGCCAAACTCGCGCCTTCGGCGCCGGCTCCCGCAGAGCCGGCCTCCAACAGCACTGTCGTCACGGCTCCGATTATTGGCGTCTTCTACCGCAGCCCCTCCCCCGGGGCGCCGCCGTTCGTCGAACCCGGGGCGGCCGTGGAGGCAGATACGACTATCGGCATCATCGAGGTCATGAAGCTTATGAACCCGGTGACGGCAGGCACCTCCGGGACCCTGACCGAGTTCCTGGCCGCGGACAACGCACAGGTTGAGTTCGGCCAGCCGCTGGCCGTCGTCGCCGGGGAAGAATCGCCGTGAACGGGCACCACGAGGCTAAGAAGCCGGTAGTCCTGGTGGCCAACCGGGGCGAAATCGCCGTGCGCATCATTGCCGCCGCACGCCGGATTGGCGCCAGCCCGGTGCTTGCCGCCAGCGCCGCCGATACGGACTCGCTTGCCGCGCGCCTGGCGGACCGGGTCATCGTCATAGGCCCCGCCCAGGCCGGCCGTTCGTACCTGCGGCCAGAGTATGTTGCCGAAGCCGCCGTTCACGCAGGTGCAGACGTGGTCCATCCCGGCTACGGGTTTCTCAGTGAACAGCCCGAACTCGCCGAGCTCCTCGAAGAGGAGGGTATTGCCTTCGCCGGGCCCCGCCCGGAAACGCTCCGTGCCGTCGGGGATAAGAGCAGCGCACGCCGCGTTGCCGTCGCGGCCGGAGTCCCGGTGGCCGTCGCCCTTGAAATTGATGACCCCGCCGCAGCCGCAGAACTCGGCGATTCCCTCGGATACCCGCTGTTGATCAAGGCTGTCCACGGCGGCGGCGGGCGCGGCATTCGTCTCGTCCGCGATTCCGCTGAACTGGCGGAACTGGCACCTCAGGCCGCAGCTGAGGCACAGGCGGCGTTCGGAAACGGCTCCCTGTACCTGGAACGCTTTTACCCCGCCGCGCGCCACGTGGAAGTGCAGGTCTTTGGCGACGGGAAAGGCGGCGCCCAAATTTTCGGGGACCGCGACTGCTCGGTTCAACGCAGGCACCAGAAACTTATCGAGGAATGCCCGGCCCCGGGACTATCGGAGTCCCGCCGTTCGGTGCTGCACGAGGCATCCCGCGCGCTCGTCCAGGCCCTGCATTACCGCGGCGCCGGAACCGTCGAATTCCTCGTCGACACCGAATCCGAAGACGTGGTGTTCCTGGAGATGAATGCCCGCATACAGGTCGAACACCCCGTCACCGAAGAAGCGTTCGGCATCGACCTTGTCGCAGCCCAGCTCCGCCTCGCCCTCGGCCAGGACCCCCAGCTCCCGGACGTGCCCCCAGTCCCGCCGGCGGTAGCCATCGAAGTGCGGATCAACGCTGAGGACCCGGACAATGATTTCCGTCCCAACCCTGGCCTGATCGGCGACGTGCACTGGCCCGACGGCCCCGGAATCAGGGTCGATACGCACGTACGAGCCGGGTACGCCTTCCCGCCGTTCTACGACAGTCTGATGGCGAAGCTGATAGTCCGTGCTCATAGCCGAAGCGCCGCCGTGGAAGCCCTGCGCTCCGCCGCCGGAGCAGTCGTCCTGGAAGGTGTCAAGACCACCCTGCCCCTGCACGAATTTGTCCTGTCCCACCCCGACTTCATCCACGGCGGGGTCAGTACCTCATGGTTCGCCCCCGCCTGGGAACAGCGAAGCGCCCAGCTGAAGGAGGCCGTCAAATGACCGCAACCGCAACCCCGCAGGCCAGGGCCGAGGCCAAAGACCAGCCCTCAAAGCAGCAAAAGACCATCCGATTGGTAGATACCAGTCTGCGCGACGGAAACCAAAGCCTTTGGGGCGCCACAGGGCTGACAACCGGCATGGTCGAAGCGGTTGGCCCCCTGCTGGACCAGGTGGGCTACGAAGCCATCGACTTCACCAGCTCAACGAACCTTTCCATGGGCGTAAAGTTCCACCGGGAAAACCCCTGGGAACGCATCTCACGCATGCGTGCAGTCATGCCCAACACGCCACTTTCTGCCATCACCACGGGCATGCGTTTCATGTCCTGGGACAAAGCCTCCGAAACCGTCATGCGAATGGCGTTGCGTCTGATGGCCACCCACGGACTGCGCCGCCTCCAGATCGCCGAACCCATGAACGACGTCGAATCCCTCCTCCGGGTAGCCCAATGGGCCAAAGAGGAAGGAATCGAACAGGTCGTCGCGGCGGTAACCTTCACCGAAAGCCCCGTCCACACAGACGAAAGTTACGGCAGAAACGCCAGACTCTGCAGCGCCAGCAAGTATGTCGATACCGTCTACATCAAGGATCCGGGCGGACTGCTCACAGCCGAGCGAACCCGGCAACTTATCCCCGGGATCCGCGCCGCGGCAGGGGCTAAAACCCTGGAACTGCACAGCCACTGCACGACAGGCGCAGCCTCCCAGCTGTACCTCATTGCCGCCGAGCTGGGCGTTGACGTGCTCCACACCGGCCTGGGCCCGCTCTCCAACGGCACCGCCCAGCCCGGTCTGGAAAATCTTGTAGGCAACCTCGATGCCCTCGGCATCCCCGTCCAGGTAAACCGCGAAGCGGCCGCCGCGGCAGCCGATATCCTCTACTCCATCGCCGAATCCCAAGGCCTCCCGGCCGGTGTTCCCACCGAGTACGACCTCAGCCCTCATGTGCACCAGGTCCCCGGCGGCATGATGTCCACACTCAAGCGCCAGCTCGGCGAACTGGGCATGCTCAATGAGCTGCCGGCGGTCATTGAGGAAGCCGGCCGGGTGCGGGCTGACCTCGGCTACCCCATCATGGTCACCCCGTTCAGCCAGTTCGTGGGCAGCCAAGCCCTGATGAACGTTCTTGCCGGCAAGTCCGGCCAGGACCGGTACAGCCGCATCCCCGACGAAGTCGTCAGGTTCGTGCTCGGCAACTTCGGGGCCCCGGAAGGGGAAATAGCCCCCGAGGTGATGGAAAAAGTGTCCCAGCTCCCCCGGGCCAACGAGCTCGCCGAACCCCCGGTCGAGCGGTCCTTGTCCGAACTCCACGAAGAATACGCCCAGAAATTCGGCAGGCAGCTCAGCGAAGAAGAGCTGCTGCTGCGCATGGTGCTTCCAGGAGACCAGGTTGACGCCATGCTCGCCGCAGGGCCAGCGCCCCGTTGGTCACCAACCGGTGGCAACCGCCCGACTGGCCCAGTAACCAGCGTCGCGGAATTCATCAAGGCAGCCCACCAGCTTCCCAAGTGGAAATACCTGGCAGTCAGCCGGGGCAGCGAAAAAGTCGAACTGCGCCGCGCCCAAAGCGGAGAAACGTCATGAACCGGACCGAATTCCAGGCCCGACTCGCCGACGTCCGTGGCGTCATGTTCGATATCGACGGCTGCCTCGTCCTCTCCGACGGGCCCAGCGGACACGGCGGCAACGCACTGCCCGGGGCGCGGGAAGCCGTTGACCTCGTCCGCAGCACCGGCCGCACAATGGCAGTGTTCACCAACGGATCGATGCAGACACCGGCGCAGATCGGTGAGTCCCTCCGCTCCCACGGGCTGGACGTCCGCGACGACGAAGTGCTCACACCAGCGGTCGTCGCCGCTGAAACAATGCAGGCCCTCTATCAGGACCGGCCGCTTCTTGTGTTCGGCGGCACCGGCGTACGTGACGATTTTGAACGCCGCGGACTGAATCTCGTGGATCTGGACCGGGCCCTCGCCGGAGAGCCCACGAACGCTGCCGCCGTCGTCATCGGCTGGGACACCGCATTCGGCAAAGAAAAAATTCAGGCCGCAGCAGAGGCCGTGCTTGCCGGTGCTGAGATGTACTGCACTTCCGACGCGCCGTCCTTCGCCTCGAAGCAGCGCCTGAACGTGGGCGTCTCCGGTTTCATCGCAGCTGGTCTCAGCCATGTCACGGGCCGCCCCTACCGGGTCCTCGGGAAACCCTCGCAGGAAGCCATCACCGTTCTCGCCCACCGGTTGCAGGTCCTGCCATCCCAGATGCTGATAATCGGCGACGACCTCACCCTTGAGTGCAGGATGGCCCGCACCGCCGGTGCGCTCGGCGCCCTCGTGACGACAGGCACGCACTCCGCCGCTGACGCGGCTATTACCCCACAGGATCAACAACCGGATCTCATAGTGGACAGCCTGGACGACCTGGTGGAATTGTTCACTCTCGCCTCTGAAGATACAACCGCCCGGCTGGGCTGAGAACCGCAAACAGCCGATCCCAGCGCTGATCTCTTGATGTAAAAGAAAAGGACAAAGATGTCATTTCAGAGCACAACGGCGGAACAACGCCCGGTGACTTGGAAACCTACTCCCGCGCAGCAGCAAAGCTCACGGCTGTGGGACTTCATGCGCTGGGCCGGTGAACACCGGCAGATCAGTCTCAACGACTACCGGGAGACCTGGCAATGGTCCGTCGATGACCTCTCCGGATTCTGGGACGCCGTCCGGGAATACTTCAGCGTCCTCGGTGAAGGCTTTGACGGGCCCGCACTTGCCGAAGAGCGAATGCCCGGAGCCGTGTGGTACCCGAACGCGAAGCTGAACTTCGCCGAAAACGTGCTCCGCCACGCACTCAACCCGGAGCTGGCCGACACCACCGCAATCCTGACCATCCAGGAAGATGACTCGGTCACCGAAGTGACTTGGCGCCACTTGGAATCCCAGGTCTCATCATTGGCCGCGCACCTACGACGCCTTGGAGTCGGACCCGGAGACCGTGTGGCCGCCGTGCTCCCGAACGTCCCGGAAGCAATCATCGGGCTGCTGGCAACGTCCGCCATTGGTGCCATCTGGACGATCAACTCCCCTGACCTTTCCGCCGCCGCGACGCTGGAGCGCCTGCGCCAGCTCGAACCAAAACTGCTCATCGGCGTTGACGGCTACCGGTTCAACGGCAAGGACTTCGACCGGCTCGAGCATCTCGCCGACGTTGAAGCCGGGCTGCCCGGGCTGGAGCACACCATCCTCCTGCGGAACATCGGCCAAGAGCCCGCTGCCCCCACAGACCGACTCGATTTCGCCTCACTCCTGACCGACCGGCAGGAACCCAGTTACGAGCGTGTTGCCTTCGATCATCCGCTCTGGATCCTCTTCTCTTCCGGCACCACCGGCGCTCCCAAGGGTATAGTCCACAGCCATGGCGGGATGACCCTTGAAGCTCTCAAGGGCACCGGTTTGAACCAGGACATGGGCCCAGGGGAACGCTATTACGTTGCGGCGAACACCTCGTGGATGGTCTGGAACACCTTGATCAACAACCTGATGTCCGGCGCCTCAGTGGTGACTTACGCCGGTTCCCCCATGTACGGGCGGAAAGACCGGCAGTTCGATATCATCGCCCGCACCGGGACCACGATGTTCGCCACCGGCGCCGCCTATCTTTCCCTGGTCGAAAAATCGGGCCTGGAACCGGGCCGGTCATGGGATCTTTCGACCCTGCGCTCCATCCTCTCCACCGGCTCCCCGCTGCCCGATTCCACCTGGTTATGGGTCCACGAGCATGTCAAGCAAGACGTGCACCTGGGCTCTGACACCGGCGGTACCGACATCTGCAGCGGCTTCATCGGATCCAACCCGCTGGAACCGGTCCATCTCGGCGAGCTCCAAGGGCCCTTGCTGGGCGTGGCAGTCCAAGCCTGGTCCGACGCCGGACAACGCGTCATCGATGAGGTCGGAGAAATGGTCATCACCCGACCCATGCCGTCCATGCCGGTGTTCTTCTGGGGCGACGAGACCGGAGCCAGATACCAGGGATCCTACTTTGAAAAGTTCCCCGGCGTCTGGACCCAGGGTGACTGGATTACCGAAACCCCCGCAGGCGGTTTCGCCGTTCACGGCCGCTCCGACGCCACACTAAACCGTGCCGGAGTCCGCCTCGGCAGCGCCGACATCTACGCGGCATTGCAGCGCGTGCCAGAGGTTACGGAATCCATGGTCATCGGCCTGGAACAACCAGGCGGCGGCTACTACATGCCGCTCTTCGTCGCCCTCGAGCCCGGGTGCCAGCTGACCGACGAACTCAGGAACAAGATCAACGGCACGATCCGCAAACTGACCTCGGCCCGACACGTGCCGGACGACATCATTGTCGTCCCCGCCGTGCCAGTGACACACGCCTTGAAAAAAATCGAGGTGCCCGTCAAGAAGCTCTTCACCGGACACAGCCCCGAGACAGCTATCAACCGCGGGTCACTGGCCAACCCCGAAGCCGTTGACTGGTTTATCGAGCGGGCACGGCTGTACCTGTCAGAACACCACCAATAGGACCGAGTCGGGGACGGCTACATTTCCCCCACCTGTCACAAGACCGGCCGTAGCAGTGCCCGCGAGCCGAGGCATTCGGAGAAGGCCGTCCTTGTTTTCCAACACCAGGTGCATCAGCTCAGGCTGGCGCACTGCCCAGGCACCCCACAGCTGCCGGGATTCCGAAAAGCAGCCACAACAAATCTCTACGAAGGACTATTGCGATGACCAGAATTCTCATTATTGGGCCACCTGGTTCCGGCAAGGGTACGCAAGCGGAACGGATCTCCGAGCGCTTCGGCGTTATTGCCATCTCCACCGGAGATATCTTCCGTACCAACGTCCAGAGCAAAACGCCGCTGGGCGTTGAAGCCAAGAAGTACATGGATGCGGGGGACTTTGTTCCGGACAACTTGACCAACAAGATGGTCCGCGACCGCCTCAGCGAAGCCGACGTCAAGGACGGCTTCCTGCTGGACGGCTACCCCCGCACCACGGCCCAGGTCGACTACCTCGACGAAATCCTGGCGGACGGCGGTCAGAAGCTCGACGTCGTCATGCAACTGACCGTCGACGACCGGGAACTCGTGGCACGCCTTCTTGGCCGTGCACAGGAAACCGGCCGCAGCGACGACAACGAGGCCGTCATCCGCCACAGACTCGACCTCTACCACGAGCAAACGGAAGCTGTCGTAGCCAAGTACACGGCGCGCGGCATCCTGTCCCAAGTTGACGGCATCGGCACCGTGGATGAGGTCACGGAGCGAACCTTCCTGGCGGGCCAGAGCCTCCTGCTCCCTTGAATGTCAGACGGCGCGCTCTATACAGAGCGGACTCTGCCTTGACCACAGGAGGGCCTCCGCATCCTGGCAGCACCGGCGGAAACCAATCTCAATGACGATGTCACAGCTGCTAAACCGCTCAGACTCGAAGGCGTTCTCATGCACAACGACCATACGAATGCCTCCAGGCAGGCCTCGGAATCGAACGACGCAGGAGTAGCCGTAATCATCAGGACAGACGGTCCACTCTCCAGCGATGAGCTGACCTCATTGCCTTGGATCGGTCTCCACTACACCGACGAACACTGTTAGGACCCGTGGACGTGCCGTCGCCTTCAGCGGAGGTCTTCACTCGGGGTGATTGCGCAGCCCGGGCAAGGCTCGACGGCACCGGAAGGGGAGCCGTTCTGCCTTTGTCGCCCATCAACCAAGACTAGAAGCCCCACCCCGGGACCGAGCATGAGGAGTTTTCTGCATGAAAGAATTGCCGGCAGCGGAGGACGTGCGGCTTGTGTTTTCGCTAACGTCAGGGGAAGACATCGAGGCTTCCGACCCAAGCGGTACCCGATGGGAAGGAAAAGTCGACATTACATACCCTCCGAAGGGCCTGGTGTGGATATTTACACAACAAGGCGAACGCAGACTTCTCGACATTCACGAACATTCGATCACGAGACTGGGTCAACTATAGGAACCGCCGGCGCTGCAACAAATGCTTGGTTTTGTCTCCTAACGCTGTGTAGTTCCGTCACCCCGCGCGACACGTTGATCAAGCCCATTTCAAGGAAGGCCTCGAGCGAATAGTCCAAAGGGCTCTGGACTATTGCGGGAGGTTGGCCAGACCGGCCGAACTGAAGGTTCCTCCCAATTGTCCAGAGCACTTTGGACAAAAGGGGCCACCGCTACGCACGAGATCCCGTCGGATCCAGCAGCTAAGGTGGGTGCGTGTCCAAAATCGAGCCTGACCTGCCCAGCGGCTACAACGCAATCCTCGCCTCCCTGAAGGAGCTCGTTGCATCAGCGCAGCTACGAGCCCAGCAGGCGGCAAGCAGTGCAATGGTCGAAATGTACTGGGCAATCGGGGCTACGATCCTGGAGCGCCAGACACAGGAACCATGGGGTAGCAAAGTCCTGCAGCGCCTCGCCGCAGACCTCAAAACTGCCTTCCCACACATGCGTGGTTTCTCCCGTTCCAACCTCTTCTACATGCGCGCCTTCGCCGCTGCTTGGGACTGGTCCGAAGCGCCGGTCCGTAGCCGCGTGGGCGCACTCCCATGGGGCCACATCATCGAACTGCTCAAGCTGAAGGATCCCGCAGTCCGCGACTGGTACGCACAACAGGCTCTCGAACAAAACTGGAAGCTTCAGGTTCTCGAGCACCAAATCACCTCGGGGCTACATCGTAGGCTGGGGGCCGCGCCGAACAACCTAGAAGCACGTCTCCCCTCGGACGGGGCTGCGTTAGCCCAGAATGTGGCCAAGGACCCCTTGGTCCTGGATTTCCTCGGCCTTACAACCGAGGCCGAAGAGTTGGCAATAGAGGAGGCCATGACCCAGCGTATGTCCCAGACGCTGGCAGAGTTTGGCCGCGGGTTTGCGTTCTACGGACGCCAGTACCATCTCGATGTGGAGGGCGAAGACTTCTATATCGACCTCCTGCTCGTACACGTACCAACGAACCGCTTCGTAGTTGTGGAGCTAAAGTCGGGGAAGTTCCGGCCCGAGCATCTGGGACAGCTGAACTTCTACGTCTCTGCGGTTAACGACCTTGTGAAGTTCCCAGGGATGGCCCCGACGGTGGGAATCCTCGTTTGCGGTTCCAAGCACGACCCAACGGTCCGCTATGCACTTGACGGCTCCTCGCAACCTATCGCTGTGGCGTCGTATACCTACGACACCCTCCCTGCGAACGAGCGAGAAGCGCTTCCGTCGCCCGCAGCAATCACAGCGGCGCTGGAGCAGGGAACCGTCGGAGAGTCAGGCCAGTCCGAGTGAGGTAGGAGGAGATCTTGACGTCTGGCCGCTTCGCCCTACTCAGGCGGGCAGCTACCAGGGTCTGTTGAACTCGTCTGGGCCAGCTAAAAAAAGAGTGTCGTTCCGCCTCCCGCGTCGCCTAATCTGGCAGGCTCGGATTTGTGGCCCGCAATGAAGCGCAGTCGGTCGCCGACCTGTCCAGTATTGTTTTGTCCCGCATAGGTGAAGTTGTCTCGACGACTTATCCAGGCCTTCCGTGGCACGTCGAAGGGCTCGCTAAGAGTGAGGACGATGTCGTACTAATCGACGACTTCTTGCGCGAGCTATCAGCCAATGACTGCAGCGCCCAGACGTTGAGATCATATTCGTTCGACTTACTGCGCTGGTGGCGGTTCCTGGCTACCCGCGGACGTCGATGGGACGTCGCGACCAGGACTGATGTGCGGGATCTGGTGCTGTGGATGCGCCAAGCGCGGATCAAGGGTTATCGGCCGGCGACCATCAATCACCAATTGTCGGTACTCTCGGTGTTCTACGAGCACCAGGCCCGCCTTGGCGCAGGTCCGGTGATTAATCCTGTCCCGGCCGGTGGCGCCGGCATTCGCCGGTACGCCCGTCACAATCCTCTGGAGGAATACCGACTCCAGCCACGCCAGCCCTACCGTCAGCGTGTAGTGGATTGTCCACCGAGGGCGTTACCGGATGACGTCATCGAGCGCATATTCGCCAGCCTGAGGTCGAACCGGGACCGGGCACTCATCGCCATGTACTTGTCGACGGGCGTACGGGCGAACGAGCTGCTGGGAATGACGGGCCGGGATGTCGACTGGGGCAACCAGGCCATAGGCGTGATCTCCAAGGGAACCCGGGCCTACCAGTGGGTGCCCGCATCACCTGATGCCCTCACGTGGCTGCGATTGTATTTGAACGACGGTCCGCCGCAGCCCGTGGGCGAAAGGCTCTGGTGGACGCTTCGCGAGCCCCGGCGTCCACTGGAATATTCCGCCGTCCGTGCCCTCCTCCGCCGCACCAACAAGGCCTTAGGAACAGGAATCACGCTCCACGATTTCCGCCATACCTGCGCAACACGATTGGCCAACGACCCATCTATACCCATCACCGATGTCCAGGCCGTCCTGCGGCACGTCCACCTCAGCACCACCGCCCGCTACATCCGGCCGCAGACTCAGGACATGATTTCCCGAGTCCGGGAACACCACCAGAGGCCAAAACCGAACACCACCGCTGACAGCGGACCGTGGAGGCACGACGCCACAGACCTGGCCGAACTCTTCGGAGGGACCCTTTGACGACAGAAACGGCCATTGACGCTCGACCCCATGGGCCCTTGACGACGAATGTGACAACAACGGTGGCACCTCCAACCGGAGCCCTCCTCAGCGTCGAGGCAATCCTCGCCACGGCCGCAGCGCGTCTTCCCGATCCACCACGACGCAGATACGAGCGTGCGCGCGGGCTGCAGCAACTCCTAAGATGGCTGAACTCCTTCCCAGGCCAGGACTGGCAACAGAGATGGGAGGCAGCACAATGCGACGACGCTGGCCGGTCCTGGGGACAGAAAGGGCTCAACCCCTACCGGCACTCACTGCAGAGCAGCGCAGTAATTGCCCTGGTCGTCCTGGAAATCGTCCGCCCCTCTACAGCCTGGCTGCGAACGGCAACACCGCCACACCTGTTCACTACCTACCGAAACGTGGTCAACACCGGCACGTTCACCAAGCTGGAGGAATGGCTGCGGGAGCACGGACTGTCCAATACCTCGCGGATGTTGTCACTAAACGCCCTGGCACTCATGCGAATCCGCACAAACACACCACTGCTGAACATCACCGCAGCCCAGTTCCTGGAAGTGAACTTGGAATGGGTAGGGCTCCGCGGCAGATCCCGGGCAATGGGTGTGGCTTGGCAAGCCCTTCAGGCTTGTGGCGCGCTGAGCGGTGAGCCGCCCGACTACCGATCCCTTATTCAACCCGGCCAACTCACGGTCACCGAGCTCGTCGACGAACGCGGCATTGCCGACCCAGCTATCCGGTCCCTGATCATCGACTACCTCACGGAACGCTCAGCCACCATCGACTACGCAACGTTGGTCGGCCTCGTCCGCATACTGGTCAGAAATTTCTGGACCGACATCGAGACTCACCATCCAGGCCAACACACCATCCGGTTATCCGCCGACGTGGCCGCCGCGTGGAAGAAACGCCTGCGCCACCTGCCCGACGGCAGAGAACGGCAAGACTATTTCGTCCACCTGATGACGGTTCGAGGGTTCTACCTCGACCTCGCGCAATGGGCACTGACCGAACCGGAAAGGTGGGCTCGCTGGGCCTGCCCCTCACCCATCTCCCCCGCAGAAATAGCAGGACAGCACAAACAGAAGTACCGCAGAAAAGCGCGGATGGATCAGCGCACCCGCACCCTAGCCCCGTGGCTCACAAAATTCTCCGCCACAGCCGATCAGGAACGCCGCGAAACGGCCACCTTGCTCGACGCGGCATCCCGAACCGCCGTGGGCGAAACATTGACCATAGCCGGGCGAGCCTACCGCCGCGTTCCCCGTGGTTACTACAGCGACGACGCCTACCCCTCGGTCGAGGACCTCAACACCGGTGCAGTAGTGCGCCTCCACCGTGCCGAAGAAAAGGCATTCTGGTCCTGGGCCATCATCGAGGTCCTTCGTTTGACCGGCATGCGAATCGAGGAACTGCTCGAACTTACCCACACAGCCATCCGCCGATACCTCCAACCCGGAGGCGAAGTGACGCCGCTGCTGCAAGTGGCACCGTCCAAAACCGACAGGGAGAGAGTCATTCCAGTCTCACCGGAACTGTCATCAGTCCTGGCAGTGATCATCCGGCGGGTCAAGGGCCCAGACGGGACTCTTCCGCTCATCAGCCGCTACGACGGTCTGGAACGCACGTGGGGACCCAAGCTGCCCCACCTGTTCCAGGTCAGGATGGGCGGCCCGCCCCGGGTCCTCTCGAAGGCAGGCGCACACGGGCTGATGCAGGCAGTCGCCGAGAAAGCGAACCTTCGCGATGTCGACGGGATTCCCCTGACATTCTCGCCGCACGACCTGCGACGCATCTTCGCCACCGAGACGGTCAACAGCGGCCTGCCGATCCATATCGCGCAGCAGCTTCTGGGTCACATCAATCTCAACACCACGCAAGGCTACGTGGCGGTCTACCCCGAGCAAGTCATCCGAAACTACCGGACATTCATCGATCGCCGCCGAAGTCTCAGACCCAGCCTCGAGTACCGCGATCCACTGCCGAGGAATGGTCCGACTTCGAGAACCACTTCACGCTCCGGCGCGTCGCGCTCGGTACATGCCATCGCCCCTACGGGACACCCTGCATCCACGAGCACGCCTGCGTCCGCTGTCCCATGCTTGAGATTGAACCGGGACAAATTCCCCGTCTGCAGGATCTGGAAAGCAACGCACTGGAACGCCTCGAAGAGGCCAAACAGAAAACATGGCTGGGAGAAGTCGCGGCCCTGGAGGAGTCACTGCGCCATATCCGCGAAAAACGGGCACAGGCAACTCGCGTCAGCCGACGCATCGACGACGGCGCTCAACTCACCCAAGAATAGGACGCCATCAGGCCGCAAGCATCGGCTCTTCCGCGGCGCCGGCACCGAACGGGTTGGTGCAGTTAAATCGGAGCTGTTCGATGTGGAAAAACAGCAGATCGACGTAGTAGTCGTCGCCCTCGACATCGAAATGAACCTGTCTGCCAACGAATGAGAAGCCGGGCCCTAACTCCTGGAGGGTTTCTGTGATCCTGCTGGTCAGGGCGTTCTCCAGCTCGCGTTCGGCGACTTCACCGGACAGGTCCAGGAACTCAAAGTTGTAAGGATCCTTCGCCTTTTGCTGGGCCAGTTCGGAATCCGCGGCAGCAAGCTGGCGGGTGAAGTTCGAAGGCGCCGCGCCGGTGCGCTCCATCGAACGGTTCATCATCATGTTCATCAAGACGTTCCGCGACTACCCGTACTGGATAGCCGCGGCAGCATAGTCAATGGTCTTTTTTCTCTGCGGCCCATAGATAATTTCCGGATACACAGCCGCGTCGGGTATGAGTTTGAGCTGTCGTCCGACGCACTGCTCGAAAAGATCCCCCATATCGTCGGTAAAGCTGTTATGCCACTTGTCCGCTCCTGCGTAGTAGATGCCCTGCGGGCTAACTTTCCTCATGATCACGGGGGCCACAGGGACGAGGATGCTTCCCACAATCCCCGAAATGGCTGGGGTGTTCAGAAGTCGATTGTGAGAGAAGCGCCGATAAGGGCCGGGATGATACTGAAGCGAGTTCTTTCGTTTGAAGTCCTCTACCGTGGATGTGAACTGGTACTAACGGACCGCCCAGTCGTGACCGCAGCTTTGGCAGATCGCAACCTTTTGGGATTTGTACTTCATTTTTTCGGTTCCCTTAGACTTCTTCCAGACGAGGTTGGACATGCCAAACGTTGAAATTGCTGTGAGGCCACGGGCTGCATTGTTCGCATTGCCTCCTAGTCCAGTTCCGTGCTTCCGAGTCCGTCCGCCAGACTGCATCATCTCAACAGTGACGTTGTCACTAGCGCACTTAACACACTTCATCGCTTTTCTCCTCTGGGTCGGTCCGGATTTCGCCGGGAACACGTCCGAGTGGCGATGATCGTAACTATACGATGCGGCGTCAATTGACTAATGCAGATGATTGTCGAGGCGCATTCTCGAGCCGAATGTTACGTCTCGAGAGGGCCTGGCGAACCTGCTCGACCCGTTGCTATCCGCCAAGGCGGGCAATGACCTACTTTTCACCACCGCTACAGCTGCCCCCATCGGCCCAAGACTTTCTGGCAATATCACTGGGTGCCAGCCCTCCAAGCAGCCCAAACCCAACGGGCTGACGAAGTTGCCAGGGATCGACGACCTGCGTCACATGCATGCCTCCTGGCCATACAGGACGGCGATATGCCACTGTTCGCAATTTCGCGTCGGCTTGGTCATGCATCTGTGCGGACAACCGATCCGGTCTACGGCCACCTCATGTCCCAAGCACTCCAGACCTGCGCGGACCCACCGAACTCTTAGTTCAAGGCTTCACTTATCGGTCCTCCGACCGCATGCGGAGATTATGAAAAATTAAGGCAGTGATTGACACTCCCCAGCGCTACAGGCGGGTGCACTCAAGGCGATGCCCGTGGGATGAGGACTCTCATGACAGGAGGCTTTGCTATTGGCACGACTAGCTTCTTGGCTTGGATAGCGGCTTGGATTGCTATTGATAAAGGACACGCTCCTGCGGCGCCTGCTGATGCCTCATCTGACTTCGCACCTACTGATGCTGGTGACCATACGGATCACGTTTCACAAACATCCACCTCGCGTCCCACGGAAGCCACAGATCGTCCTTAAATCTCTAATGAGGCGGGGACAAGCCTGGGCGAGATAGCACCCGCTTCAGCGTGCGGGACTGATAATGTCAGCGTCCTTCCATGATTCATTGACCTTTGGGCCGCTAAGGCCGCTTTGGGCTTGAAACTGTTCTTTCGTCAGCCCGCTGCGTTGGGCCGAGGCCGCCGCACCAGCTCGCTGTAGGCGTTCCTCGTCTGAGGCAGGATCGGCGAAGAATTTAGCGTCGCGCAGCAGGGCTTTTACGTTGTCCGCGCTGACGGCAAGTGCTTCTGCAATCTCTCGCCGGGTAAAACCTGATGACTGTAGTTCCCAGGCTCTGCGGCACCGTTCTATTCGTTCCCTTCGAACGTCTGAGTTGAAAGTGTTGAGTCCCAGTGCGTTTCCGTCGCGATGACTTTCCATAGGGGTTACTGGCACGGATTTAATGATCGGAGACCACTTCCACGTGGTAGCTCCCGGGGTGGATGCAGGCAGCCAAGGGGCGAAAGCCAACGGCAGTGTGGGCAAGTCCCGTTCGGTCAGTTCTACCAGCGCCAGTCCCTGTCTTTCTGCAAGCTGCCGCTTTTCTTGCATTTTTGCTGCATAGGCCGGGTTGTTAGGTAAGCCCCACAGTTCCACGAATGTGCCATCGGCCAGAATCCAGTCAGCCCTCCGGCGCCCTAGTGGATTGAGGACTGGATCCATTGGATAGGTTGGCTCGCGCTCATGCTCAATGCCGAATTGATGCATGAAGTCGCACACCGCTTTTTCGCCCATGGAGAGACACCGGTGTCCGTCTCGTGCCCGTATGAGGGTGCCCCTGCTTAACCGCAGACCAGCATCGGCCAGGCCTGCTTCCTCCAGGAGTAAAGTCCATGGGAACTTGCCACGCTTTATCGCGAAGCGCAGTAACAGAAGCTTGTCAATGGCGTCCGGTTGCTGGGGAAGACGCGGATCAATGTGGACTGTTTCCAGTTGTCCCTCCAGCATTGGTTCATCGCTAAATTCGAGTTCTGCTATCAGTTTGAGGGCGGCGGCTGCTCGAGACCGGTTGGCGAAAACACCGTCGCCTGCGAACTCTAGGCATTGCTGGCAGTAGGTAAGCGGTTCCGTGCATATGGAAGTCAGCACCGGCCAGGCCGGCTGTCCGCAAAGCCTGCAGCTACCTTCTTTGTCAGCCAGCGTATGTTCTCCGAAAAGCTGACGACGCTGTTGAATAAGGGACTCGTGCAGCTGGAACTGCCTTTTAGCTTCGACTATGGCGCCTTGAGCAATTTCATAGTGCTTCACCTCAATCGACTCTGCCGGCAATACATGCTCCAAATTTGCGGTGCTGATCGATGCGATTATCTGATGAGTCATCAGGCCAGCCGCCTTGTCACGCCGTTTCTCGGCTTGGCGTTCCCGGGCGTCTTGGCTGAACTCATCAAAGGGAATGTCCTCTGTCAGTTTCCATGGACGACGTGAAATTCCCAGTTCGGTTACTTTGAGCCCAACGCGTGAGGCGTAGCAGAGGGCGGGTCCCACAAGGCGGCTGTCCTCGATCCACAACTTTCCTGTTTTCGGGTTGAACCGAGCCATGGGGGAAACCGGGGGGAAAAGGTATACCTCACTCCGTGCATCCATCCGAAGGTTAGGAACGCGGGTCCTTGGCCAATCCCGCTCAAGCGGTATGGGCTGCTCAGACAATGGCTTAGCCGCCCAGATGCCTCCATCGACAAGCAGCCTTAGGACAACCTCTCTGTCTCGTTCATCTTCGAGAAGCAAGTAACCGCGGTCAAGGTTACCAAGTAGGCGTTGCGACGTGCGGTCTCTCACTTCGACTAGTCGCCCGACCCTGCCGTAGCGCGTGGTCAGGTGCAGCTCTCCGACGGGGGTCAGCTCGGCCGTGAAGTTTTGCAGGGTCTGGAGGGCACTGTCGGTTTCCGGCGATGGACGGGTGTGGGTTCCCGTGTCGTCGAACCCGAGAAACTCGTCTATCGCTCTTGCCAATTCTGCTGGTTCAGGCAGGTCTAGCTCGAGTCCGTCTTGGGTGGCGATTCCAGTGCAGCTAAGTTCCGCTCCGCCCAGGGCAGTAGAAAGGTCCGCGAGGCGTGTCATGCCAATCCTTCTCAGTTGGCTTTCGTAGAGATAGCCGAAAAACCTTTGCTCGCGATCCCCGCCGTACTGGGCGGGGGCCGCGATGGAGATGGCGTTTGAGTTGTAGTCATTGTCTGGGCGGTGGACTAAGGCAAGCTCAACAGGGATGCGCTCCCCTTGTCGAGGCCTGCGGCCTACTGCGCGCTTACTAAACTGCCTAATCTTCTCTTCGGCGTCGCGCCACTCCGCAAAATTCCAGGGCTCTCCTCCGGTGGGCAGAACAGCCTTTCCGTTAACTAGTTCAATTTTGTAGGACACTTCTCCGACTTACTACCGCTGCTACCCCGCGTAAGCGAACGAGCCAGAATGACCGGCTGCCCAGCCCCCACTGCTGACATTTCATGAATTACTGCTCACATTAGCTACTCACTTCTCAGGCTACTCATCGCGGGTCCGCGAAGACTGCAGGCCTCGTCGACTTTGCCACCGAAATCGTCAGCCAGCCGTCCGATGAACCCGCTCCCCCATTCTGGCTCAAAAGGCCGCATAACCGACGTTATGTCGTGTTGTACGCTGCGTATCTCATTAGATGAATCAATCCGCCCCATCCTCTGATCCCGTCGGCATCTGCCACATGGTCCCGGAGTTCCGCGGAATTTGGCCGGCCGTTTGGCCTCCCCCGGAGATTCTTCCTGTGGCGTGACGTGATGCTTTGCGCGTGGATGAGGCAAGCCTCACCGTCGCCGTGGCTGTTTCTTTTTTCCACGTCCTCCATTCAGCTTCTTAGTACTACGTCGTGCGCTCGGCGGGAGCTTGGTGAACGTCGCGGCGAGGCTCTTTAACGGAGCTACGGTGATAGCCGCGTCGCGTTCAAGGGTTTTAGGTTGAGGTCCGCCGCGGTAGCGGGACCCTGTCAGGAATCCGTCAGCACTGTATAGCAAGAGCATCGATCGATTGGAGTTCGTTTGGTATTGCTTTGAATCGATGTAGTCGTGCAGGTGGCCAGCAGCCACACCCTCCGGAAGAGCGACCGCTGTTAGGAGCCACGCTCCGTAGGGGGTGGCGCTGTGGCTGGTTAGGCTGCGTTCGACGTCGCCACTGCGCGCCTTCCGGCATTGCTCCCGCAGCCCTTTTCCCAGATCCCGTTGAGCTTTCCCACTCAGCCCCACCAAGTCTGCGCCAAATCGAAGCCATCCTGGCGACTGCGCGGATTCACTGGCGGTGAGATATTGCTCAACCCAAGGCTCCTCCCGTCGCGTGGGTTTGGGCGACTGGACAGCTGATAGACCCTCCTGGGCATAAAACCACGCGTCGAGGGGATCGGTCAGCGTGCCAAGACGGATTCGTGCTTGTTGCTGAAACTTCCGCACGTCGGAGGCCTTAACGGACGGCTTGGTAGGAACCTGGTCTGCCATCTCATGGGGGTCAGGGTCGAAATACATGCCTCCGGTCATGAACCACATGAACATGTCGAGTTCATCGGCACCCTCCACCATCTTCGCGAGCTTTCGGCCACGGCGCCGCCGGAGGTACTCGAGGAACTGAGCCGGATGGTCTACGGTTTGGCTGATTGCTAGCAGATCGTGAAGGCTCACAATCCAAGGGACCTCCCCGGTGTCGATAATGCCTTTGAGAGCAAGCTCGTTCATGGACAGAGAGAGTGGCCCCATGTCATCGAGCATGACAACAATCGAGTGAACCTCTTGGACATCGGACAAGTCGATCCACTTGCCATTTGATCCCCATACACCGTGGTTGGTGCCTATAAGCTTTGTAAGGCGATCGGCTTGGGCGTTGCCCTCCCTCAGGGTCTTCTGTAGGTCCGTTGCCAGCCGCAGGGGGTTTCCGCTACGAGACTTCTCGGTAATGGAGCCAGCTTTCACCTCAACGCATAGGGCGACGCCATCGACCACGTACAGCAAGTCGGACTCGTACTCACGCGTTTGCGTTGTGGTCCTGTCTCCGTCCTCGCTCAGGTGTGCAGTCTCCGCTGGAGAGACTGGACCAATGAACTTTTGTCCGGCCCATTTAGGCTCCGCTCCTTTGAGCAGTTTGCTAAGTGCTTCGGCCGCCTTGCCTTCGGAAAAAATGGCGCGGCGTTTATCGTACTTCGACCATAGCTTCCCTGCATTTGCTTGCTTTGCCGAAACCGCCGCAGTCAGCCCCCGCTCAACATCACGACGCAGTTCGTCCTCGCCGAGGAATCCATTGAGGAGGAGGTACTCGCCGGTATCGCGAATGCAACCCCAAGGCGTGGGAAGGGCTCCTTGCGAAAACCTGAGGAGCGGGTGAGCGGCTTCACTCGCAGGTCGGGAGAAGCTAAAGAACTCCAGGACTGCATGGGCCGTCGATTCCTCAACCCCGGCACGTTCGGCGGCATCACGCGCCGACACCGCTCCAAATAGCCGACACTCATTCATCATGATGTTGAAATCCCGCCGGAAAACCTCAGGGTCTGTGTCAGCCGACTGGCTGGATTCTCCTAGGCGATCGCGCGCCCCAAAAAACCGCTCGTTCAGCAACGCGATCGACGCCGCACGCACAGCACGTATTTCGTCGAGGGTAAACCCGAGCAACCCTTTTATCGCTGATGCCACTGTGGGGTCGCCAAAAAGGCCGGTGTTCAGGTCGGAGGCGATTGATACATACTGCCGACCGCGCACAGTAAGTTCGTACGCCAAGAATTCTCCGGCGAGACTTCCGAGCGGATGATCCGCGCGGCCACCCCTAATCAGGGCGAGGGCTCTCGCAGCTTCTAAGATTCTTGCAGCAAGACCCATTGCTTTCGAGGGATCGGGTTGGCCGTGGCCGAACCCCGTCAGGGGTTGCCGGGGCAGCCCCAGGCCCAGTAGGGCAAGAGCGACTACGTCTTGGGCTGCTTGCGACCATTCAAGCTGGCTCTGGCTTTCCTGTACATGGCTGAAATCCAAAGGGCTGGCGGCAAACCGCATGAAGGCGAGCGTATCGAATGAGTCATAGCCTTGGAGGGCCTCCTCCAAGGAGCCAAGGGCGTCGGCAATCTCGTGTTCGAGATACGCGACAGGGTCGGCGCCACCAGCCAGGGCTTGAGCCAGATGCTGATAATACTTTGCCGGGCTGTGAAGTCCGTCCGACGTTCCAGCCCCAACGACTTCCAAGATTCCATTCTCAAGGTTCACGCCAGTCAGTATCGCAGTGGGCTCCGACAATAATTCCTTTACGACGTCCTGATGACGAGTCATGGGGACGATCCGCCAGCATGCGGGCCACCAAACTCGACCCACAGGGACCGTTCTACAACTGCGACATGAAAGAACACCGCGAACCAGACCTCCTCGACCCGAAAATGGCCCCAACGGACTGGTTCCAAGACGCAAGAGCGAATACACGGTAATCGGCAAAGAGGGACAGCGCCAATGGCGTTGTCCCTCTTATTTTCTGCTTGAGTCACCCTCACCAGAAAGATCCGTGCGATGTTGCTACGACTCCGGGAACGAGCCAGCGCTTCGCCAGTTTTCGCCAGCATCGTCAACGGCCAAGCCGCAATTCTTCAGTCGACTGATCAAGGTTCTCCTACCGGAGATATCGTTCGTGAGATTTACATAGTTCAAACCCTCAATATCGCTGAGATTCCTGACGGCTCCAACTCTGACTAGAACTACGCCCTCCTGGTTGAGGGCCATGGCCCAACCAGCTTCGAAGACGACGTTTTGCCGCACCTGTCCGGTTTCCTGTCCTTCTCGCGGATCATCAGTCGGCTGACCGAATTCAGGTTTCACGCGTCCGAGATCGTCCGGAGTCATCAGGACGACGACAGCATCAGACATCTCTATGCCAGCCCGAACAATGTCAAGGGTGTGAGGCGTCCCGCCGCTGGTTCCCCGCGTTGCATCATCCCAAGTGATGATCCTGAGGTCTAAGGCTGTGAGCAGCTGTTCTAGTGCCTTGTACGCTTCGTGGTCTCGCCCTCGGACGACGAATACATATCGCTTAGTGGTGTCTGCGTGCTGTGTAGCTGCCGGTGAAGGTGGGGCCGTGGTTCCCGGGCGCTGAAACTGCCGCTCGGCGTTCCTAGACGAGGGCCGTCCGGCTGAGCTCGGTCCGCTCGCTCCGGTTACTTGGGCCGTTCGAGAGGACACATCTGCCTCAAGGCTTGAGAGGAGTTCTTTAGCCTCATTGCTCTCCCGTGAGAAATCGTGATTCATGCGAGATGAACTGGAATAGATGTAGTCCACGAGCTCCTGGAAGGAACTGTCGTTTCGGCCGGCAAGCTCCTTTGCGAGGAAAGTAGCCTTGGTTAGTTTGTTAGGGTTTGGATTGGCTTCGGAGACGAGCGAGTCCAAGTCGAATCGAAGAAAGAGGGATTCGATGACGGAGTGTGTTGCGTAATCATTGAGTAGCTGGGCTAAAGCGTGTTGGGTCTTGCCGCTAATTTGCGTCATATTTGGTTGCCTCCGTAGTAAGTGATTGATGTGCCTCGAACATAACAACTGGTCTGCTTGAAGTTCGAAAGCTATTGCGATGCCGACCTCCGACAGGAAATCAACCGGCATCTTCACTTATCGTCTCCCGCGGCGTGCCTGTTTTTCCTTGAGTACGCCAGCTGGCCAGTAGCCAGCAAGAATGGACGAAACAGCTAGGGCCACCGAATAGTCTCGGTGGCCCTAGCTCTTCCATCAATCCGTCTACTTGGACGGGCCGCTCTTGAACCGTTCAGCGCCCCTTGATGCTCCTGTGGGGGTCTTTCTTGCCTTGGTTGCGCCTTTGCCTATGGTGAGGGCTGCGCGGGGGTGGGTGGCTTCGCTGCGCTCTGCAGCTACCCTGCCCCGGACCTGGGATTCGTTTGCGCCGATGTTGGTCAGGGAGGCGGCAAACGCTTGTTGTTGTTCGGCCGAACCGTAGTCGCTGGCGGAAGTCGTTTCGGCTTTCAGGCCTTGGTCTTTTAGCCGGCTGCTGTCGTTGCCTGTGACGCGGTTCTCGATCTCGCGGCCGACGCCCTCCATGCGGGCGAAGAGTTCCTTCTCGGCCTGCTCGTATCGCTGTTCCTGTGTCGACCATTTGTCGCCTTTGAAGCCGCCCTCAGCCAACAGTTTGGCTTCGTGCAGGTTCTTCGCTGCATCCACGAACGCAGGGTCTTTGAAGTGCTCTTCACCAGCCCCGTTGACATTCGCGGTCGTTTCTTTCCGCAGCTGGTCGATGTCGGGTCCGTTGATCCCGTCCTTTCCGATGAGGAACAGGCGTTCCTTCACTGCGGCGTCCGCTACTTCCCTCGCCTTCGGCGTCTTTGCGTTGTGTGCCTGCTGGAGTGCTTTGGTTAGTTCGGGGCTGGCCAGGTACTCCGCTGGCACCTGGTGGCGTTCCATTTCGGGGGCGAGTTTCGCCGCCTGAGCGCGGAGTTCTTCGGCGCGGGCAGCTGCGAGGAGCTGCATGGCCTTTTCGTGTTCGATTGCGGCCTTACGTGCCTCCTCTTGGCTGAGGGCAAGTGCGTCCTGTCGGGCCTTCTCCGTGGTGATGGTCTGGATGCCTGACTCGAGGTAAGCGGCGTCTGTGCCGACGTCGTGGGTGTCGATGCCGTAGCGGGTGAGCACTTCCTGACGGATCCTTTCCGACGCTGCCAAGGCTGTCGGGTCGTGGTCCTTCCACGATTCAGCGACGGTGTGTGCGGTGGCGATGTCGGACGGTTGAGCTTTGTCCCACCACTGCTCCTTTTCAACCGGCGCGAGCGCTGCGTGGGCTGCACTGCGCTCGGCTGCAAGGCGTGCTTGGGCTTCGTGAGCAGCCGTCGATTCAAGGTGCTCCTGCTGCCGCTGGCCTTCCTGTCGTTTGCGAGCCAGGGTCTCTGCAATACGGGAGGCGATCATCAGCGATTGCCGCAGTCCACCGTCTACTACGTCGTCCATTCCGTCTGATTCACTCATGGTGTTCCCCTTGCACTAGTGGTGTGATTCTTATCGGTCGAGTACAGGCCCGGATTCGCGTCCAGCTCGCGTCGGTGTCTTAGCCGGCGTTGCTGTTCCTGGAACAACTGAGCCAGGCCGGATAGGTGCCATACCGCGTAGGCCAAGCTCCACAGGATTCCTTACAGGTTCACGGGCTACTGATTGCTCTGTCGCCCCTACGCTGACGGGCCGGGGCATGGTCGCTGCAAAAGGCTTGAGCTGAGTTGCAACGACAGCTCGAATCCTCTCCGCTTCACGTGTCCGACCGGATTGCAGATGCATGTCGTAGATCGCTGCAGCCATGTTCGCCAGCTGCACCATCAGCGCAGCCTGCGCCGCTGTCTTGTTCTTACTGGATGCCGCCAGGAACAACATTGCGGTGCCGGCAATGGACGGCAGGGCAACAGCTTTGCTGTGCTGGCGAGGTGAACGCAGTTGCGCGGTGCGGGACAATTCCGCGGCGGTTTCGGCCAGCGGTCCAGGTGTGGTTTCGAGACGGTGTGACCATGCTGCGAAGGCTCCCGAAACGTCCCGTGCTGCCTTCGCCCATGTGGCGTGATCGTCCAACGGAATGGCACGCAGTTGTTCTGCAAGGGCGGTCGCGTTGCGGGTGTACTCCACCCACACCTGCGGAGACGGTGTAGCTTTTTCAGGACCGGTTCTGGAGACGGTGCGCTTGTTGCGTGCTGCCGCGTTCCATTCCGCTGCCGCCTCGGTGGCAAGCTGCGGCGAGTCCATCCACGCTTCCCGCAGAGCACCAAGCTTCAAGTCCGAGGCGAGCGTGCCGCCGCCGAACCAGATGGGACGCTCCCCGGCCTTGGGACGCTCGGCTACTGAGTAGCCGACAATGACGTCGGTGGTGTTCTTCGCGTAGCGCGGTCGCAGCAACATGCCGGTGTCACGGGCGCGGCGGACGAACTCGCCTTCGGTTGCTGAGGCGCTGGCGCTGGCGCGGACTTTGCGTGCCAGCGATGAGCGGTGCATTTCCCGTTCATCGCGGACGGCGGTGGCCTTCTCGGCACGGTCGTAGCCACGGGTTGCATGCACGGTGGAGAGCTGTTCAAGGCCGTACTTAACTTCCAGTTCGCGGCAGGTCTGCTGCGCCTTTTTGTAGTCCCCGTGAGTGGAAGCCTTGGTGCCGTCCTCGCGCACCAGAGAGACGGCGATGTGAATGTGGTGGTTGCCGTTCTCGCTCGTGCCGTGGTTGATAGCCGCCCAACGGCATTGGGCTTTTCCGCTGGCCTCGGTGAAGCCCATGGAATCCACAAAGTCATTAGCGATATCGCCCCACTGCTGGTCTGTCAGTGCACCTTCTTCGGCGCGAAGACTCAGCGAGCAGTGCCACACACTGGCGTCCTTGTAGCCAACGTGAACGCGTTCCTTCTTGGCCGCGTCCCACTGCATGTCCTTGATCTGAACCGTGACGCCATATGCCTTGCGCGGCTGGTCAAGGTGTTTGGCAATAGCCAGGGCATCATCGCGGTCCAGTATGCCTTCGTCGTACCACGCCATGATGGCTGGGTCACCAGCCACCAAGTGCGGATCGCTGTGTGCATTCTTGGTCTTGTCGGAGTCCGTCGATGCTAGGTAAACCATGAGCCCGCTCATGCGCGAACCGCGAGTGATGTTCGGAATCATCCCTTACATCAGCCCCTCTATCGCCCGATCAATTCGCATGGCCACCGAACGAAGATGCTTTAGCGATTCGCGGGCCTCCACGGGGAACTCACTTGTGGCATTTGCCTGCCGCGCAAGCTGGTTGATGTTGTTCGACGAACGGGCCAGAAGGTTGTGCAGCTGCATGAGTTCAGCAATCACCGCTCGGCGTTCCGTCGGTGAGTCGGTACGTTCTGCCAGGGCCGCCGAAACCAGCAAGTTCGGGACCGTAACTTTCTCACGTTCGGCCCTCGCAACGAGAGCAGCTTCCTCTTCCACCGTGACCCACACGTCACGGCGCTTCTTCGTTCCCGCCGGAGTGTTCGCACGACGACGGCGGGACAGATTGGGGCGGTGAGCGTTCTCCTCTTCCGACATCCCAATCCCCTCCTTCAAAGGCCCAGCGCAGCGACCCCAAACCGGGGACCACACTGACAAGTGTGCCGTACTCGACCGCCAGTGTCGAGGACGACAAGCCACTTACACCCGTGTAAGTGTATAGCTTGCTCCGCATGGCCGAGTTTCCGGGTTTTCAACCCCTTCGCGAGTTCCCCTGCAAAACGTCCGTCCCGTTGTCGGTGCCACGGGTTAGACTGCACGCATGGACATCAACGACATTGCCGCTAAAGCGGCCGCGAAAATTGACGCCGCCAGAGACGCCAAAGTGAACGCCGTAAAGAAGGCCGCAGCCAGTAGCGTCGAGATGGCAGAAGCAGCGCAGATACTCACCGCAGCCGAACAGAAATACGCCCAGGACTATCAAGGTGCCCTGCGTGCGGACTGGACAGAATCCGACCTGCGCGGGTTCGGACTAGACGCGCCCAATAAGAAGGCCGGCGGCCGTCCCCGGAAGAACTCGGCGCGGCGCGCACCGAACCGGGACGATGCCAAGAACAGTGGCATCGTCGACATAGATATCCCGGCCGGAAGCGAACAGTAACCCCTCGACCACATGGGCACGGCAAAAGCTAAATCCTTCGGGCTTTTCCCGCACACATGTGGACGACGGGACCCATCTGACCGCCTGCACACAACCACCACGTCACCACCGTGCGAACACTCACCAAAGTGAGCGGTGGCCGTGCACAGCCTAGGTTCGATGCGCAGTCTCCACCGGATCCGTTTCCCATGGTCCAAGACGTAGCGTTGCCGTCGCACCGTGGGGGCGGGGCCGGCCCTTTTTCAGCCTTGACGACACACAGGGGCAGCGCGGGGCCGGGACGTGCGGGCACAGGAACCACAGGCGCGGGGAGACCTCTAATGCGGCAGGGGGATTCACGTCGGGGTACTCCCGGCGATCACCCAAAACCCACCACCCAGCCCACACCAGAAACGACAGGACAAACTTGATATGGCCGACGCCCCAGAAGAGGCGGGATCGAAGAAGCCTCCGATGCACGCAACCCCAAAAGAAGCTCGCCCGCAGCTCCCTCTGACTGTTAGCGAGGTCGGTAACGTTGCCGTCAAATACATCGCTCTGGCCGTGGGTTTCGGAACGTTGGCCTTCGCAATTAAGGCACTACTACTGGTTGGAATGGACACCAACGTTGCGGCTGCTTTAGTCGCGACAACTTCACCCTCAGCCGTGGTGCAGATGCTGCTGGAAGTCGTTCCTACGATTGGGATCGTTCTGTTCATGGTTTTGGTCTATCAAGCGGGGCGGTTGTCGCTCCAGGGTCCGGCTCAGGCCCTATGGTTACTGCCACTGGCCTTACTGGCGCTGGCTGTTATTGCACCAGCAATATTGATGCTCAGCTGGGAAGCAGTATGGGTCCTTGCGATCTTTGTCTGGATGCTTGTTCAGTCCTTCTGGATGGGACGATCTCGGCGTGGTGGTCATTACGTGCGGGCTATCGTTCCGCTCGTTGGGCTCATAGCATTCATCTTCGTGGCGGCAACAGGGATGTGGCTTCCCAGGGAACAAATCAAAGTGGCAGGGCATGACTATATGGCGTACGTGACCTCAGACTCAGAAGATTCATTGGTCGCATACTTTCCTGCCAACAAGGCAGTACTCCGCCTAGAGAAATCGACAGTTGAGAAGAGGCAGTATTGCCGCGTCAGCACGTCATACATGACCTTCGGAAGCATGTTGAGAGGCACCCCAAATCTTCCCGAATGCCCGAAGGATGATCAGCTCTTTCCCATCAAATGATGTTGGTCTCCCTGAGCGCAGCGGAATCTTTGAATCGCAGTTAACCCCGCCGCGCATCGAACCTAGGCTGTGCACGGCCACCGCTCACTTTGGTGAGTGTTCGCACGGTGGTGACGTGGTGGTTGTGTGCAGGCGGTCAGATGGGTCCCGTCGTCCACATGTGTGCGGGAAAAGCCCGAAGGATTTAGCTTTTGCCGTGCCCATGTGGTCGAGGGGCTTTAGACGATTCTCTCGGCAGGTTCGCCCTGATTCGGCAACGGTGGCTCACGCTCCGGTAGTTGCCTTAGAGCCTTTTCGCCGCCTGCAATCAATTCCTCGATGCTGACCTCAACGTCGGGACTTGGTTCCAGTTTTCGCGCCACCCGCAGATTGTTGATGAAGGACGCGGCCCACTCGTTCGGCGCGTGGTGGGCGTCCTCAATCTGCTTCATGGTGTGGCCGGTGCCGCTCAGCTGAACCATTGTCTGTTCGAGCAGTCCGTTGATCACTTTATGCTCAACACTCATCCAACTGTCGAGTCGCTTGTAGTGCTCGCTGGTTACTCCATCGACCAACTCCATCATGGATGAACGAACACGGACGAGAACTGGCCGCAGGTCCTGGGCGAGAACATTTGCTCCCACAACGTCCTGCATGGCACTAATGACTTCGCTCCACAATTCTCGTTGCCGTGCTCGTGCGCCTTCTTCTTCAGCTCGGACTGCCCGCTGATCGGCTGCGGCCGCGCGCTTGTCCGCCCGCGTCGCACGACGGTCTGCACGGATGGAGATGACTAAGCCAGACAAACCTGTCAGGCCGCCAAGAATGGCAATTCCGGTTGTAAGTACGTCCACGGCGCGAGTTCCCCTTTGAGCGATGTCCGGTTAATTCTCGCTGCTGCCTGGAGGGGATCAGTTCAAGCGGATTGTTCGGCCTGTTGTTTCCGCAGTGCACGGCTTACGCTCATCCGTCCAACACCGAGAACCTGAGCGATTTCTGTGATGGGTGTTTTCTTCGCGTGCATAGTGCGCGCAGCGTTCACCTGAGCTGCGGTCATGGTTGCCGGGCGGCCGCCTACGCGGCCGCGAGCACGGGCGGCTTCAAGCCCTGCCCGGGTGCGTTCAAGCATCCTGCTGCGTTCATGTTCTGCCAGTGCGGAGAAGATGTGAAAGATCAGGCTGCCGTCTGCGGTGGTGGTGTCAAGGAAGCTCTCGGTCAGGGACTTGAACTGGATGCCGCGTTGGTCCAGTTCTGTCACGATGCGGGCGAGGTCTGCGGTGGATCGTCCTACACGATCCAATTTCCAGACCACCAAGACATTCCCGGGTTGGAGGAAGTCTAAGCACCGCTGCCATTCGGGGCGGTCCTGCGTGGAACCGGAGGCGTAATCAGTGAAAGTGCGGATGACTCCGGCCCGGTCCAGTGCGTCATGCTGCAGCCGGGGGTTTTGCTCAGCTGTGCTGACGCGGGCGTATCCGATGAAGTTCGCAGTCACCGCGATTTTTCCTGTTCTGCGCCTCGTGCCATGGTCGTCTTCGCGGCTTCAGCTGCAGGCGCCTGGGCCGGTGGCCTCAGAGCGTCCCGTGGCGAAACCGGGTAAGAGGCGTGCACCAGCTTCATGACCTTTTCCATGCGGGGATCCACGGCCACCGATTGCTCCTGGTTCTTCTGGAGCGGGTGCTGGCCAAGTGCCGGCGGCTTGGTGCGCAGCTGCTCGGCCCATCGGCTGAGCCGGGATTTCAGTTGCGCCAGCTCGTGTTCTCCCACGCCGTACTCCTGCACTCGAAGAGCGCTGGAGATGCGCTTTACTTGGTCGAGCTGGGCGGCGAACATTCCGACGACGAAACCGGGGTCGCGGTCAGCTGCGATGTCGAGCAGTTGCCCGTCAGTGAATCGCTTGGATTCCCTGATGGCGTCAAGATCAAGATAGTCGCGGACTTCAGCACGGCTGTAGACAGCAACGACTTTGCTTCCCACGGCGTCCTCCAAACTCAGCACCGGGCCGATGGACAGCGTTACCGGCTCGGCCGCGCGCCAGTCGACACCAAGGTCCACTTCCACGATTTGGCCGGTAGAGGATGCGACAGAGAAGTTCGCGAACTGCGGTGCGTTACGGACCTCCACTACCTCGAGGCCGCGCTCCCGCATCGCGGCCGCGAGGCGTTGTGTTGAAAGCGCGAAAGCCTCAGTGCTCGTGACGGACGTGAACAGGTCGATGTCCTCTGTGGGGCGGTCAATGATTCCGTGTTCACGGATGGCTCCGGAGCCTGCCAAAGCGAAACCTCCGCTGGCCAAAGCATCAAGCGCCAGGCGCGTGACATCACGCTGGTAATCGACGTCCGACATTAGGAGTGCTGCGCCAACTGCGGGAACTTGTTCTCCCACAAATCGCGCACGCGAACAGGAAGCATCAGCTCGTCCCACACCTTCACCAAAAGGCCGGCGTTAAGCAGCTGCTCCTGGTCCGCCCGCGTACCTTCACGCAAGATCGCCTGATACGCCTTGAACACACCCTCGGTCTGCCCGAGATCGCAATCCGCCTGTGGACCCCAGTACACGTGGTGTGGCAGCGTCAGAACACCCTCCCCCGGCCCTCGCAGGGCATCAAGGCTTCCGGCCACCTCGTAGGGGATCACGTCCTGTATCAGGACCCGTGGCTCCTTGGAGTGGTCGCCCGCGTGCTTTGGCTTGACGGTAGGCATCTGTATCTCCTGTTGGTGCGGCGTATGTTGCCGCTGCGCTTAGGTTAGCAAGAGTGCACGAAACTCAATACAACGGGCCGTTGTTCATTTTCCGGTTTCGTGCAGTGTTTCGTGCAAAATCTGGGGGTTGGATTCCCCTGCATGACGCGGGGTCGCGGATCCCGGCGCCGAGGGTTCGGCGGTGCACGAATACGAACGATTAAGTGTTCTTCATAGGCTCGCGTAGTCGGAAGGCTGGCCCTTTAGCGGCTACACAAACGGGCCAGGAGTGCTGGCCCCGTTGGTCTCCTTCCTAGACCAGCTTTCCTCGGCTAATGGTGCTGCATTGAGTTCGTCCCGGCGCGCCTTCCAGTCGGGCAAGAAACCGTCCATAAGCGCTGTAAAGCGTTCGTTGTGGAGGCGTTCGAGAAGGTGAGTCATCTCATGGACGACGATGTACTCCAGGCAGTGGGGATGTTTCTTAGCCAGCTCCGCATTAAACCAGAGATGTGCCGACTCCCGATTGCATGAGCCCCATTTGGTTTTCATGCGACGGACAGACCACTTAGCAGCTTTGCGCCCGATGATTGGCTCCCACTTCGTTATAAGAGCTGGGAGTTCAGATCGCAATGCTTGCCGATACCACTTGTCCAGCGCCTCTCGTTTGGCTTCTGGTGTGCTGTCTTCGGGCGAATGCATGATCAGTTTATTGCCGGAGGTTTCGAAGCGAATTCGCCCTGGGGCGTATATGAGGTGGAGCCGGTAACGCTGTCCCCAAACGTAGTGAGATTCCCCGGCTACCATCTCGCGCTCGGACTGACGAACGGCGTTTCGTAGTTGCTCCCTTTGGCGCTTAATCCAAGGCAGTCGCTGAACGATAGCGAGTCGAATGGCATCATCATCCAGGCGCTCCGGAGCTGCCACTCGCACTCGTCCCAGTGGCGGGTAAACGGCGATATGCATGTTCTTGATGTGTTTGTAGACGACGTCCACATCAATGCCGGCAACCCGAATATAGGCGTTAGCGGTACTCATGCCGGGCCTTCACGAGATCAAACAGTTCGTCGAAACGATCAAAACTATCGGGCAGGACGCGCTGGATCGCTCGCTTGACGACTTTCTCCTTCATGACGTTGCCTACCCAGTCGTGAGGCCTGCCGCCGCGGATAGCGGCGTCAACCTGCACCGCCAGGTTTGGATCGTCGAAGTCGAAATCCACGAGCGCTCGTTGCGCACCGTCAACCGCCCATGCCGGGTAGTTGTTGCCGGTTCCTTCGGCTCCAACAGCTTTGGCGTGTGCAATCAACTCGTGGAGATATTCCTGGTATTCGAGGGCCCCCTGACGACGCTTCTCAATAATGGCATCCAGCAGCGAAGACATGGTCTCGTAGTACTTGGGATTCATCGCCTGCTCGTCGACGATCACCTGCCTGATATTGTTGACGATCACCTCGGCCATCGCATCTTGGTCTTTCTTGAGGCCTTCGGGGAGCTTGTCGAGGGCGGCAACACCCTCCTTGACGATCAGTTGCACCAGCCCGACGTCCTGGAAGTCTGCGACGACCTGCGAGGCATCTGCTCGAATGTAGGTGTCGAGGAGGAAGCGCATGTCGGCTTCGTACTGCTTGAAGTCCTCGTTCTCGCCGGCACCAACCTTGACCTCAGCAACGACGTCGACGTAGTGCTTGACCTCAGATGCGATAGATGCAGCCTGGGTGTCGTCATAGCCGGCCTTATCCATATCGGTGGCGATAGCCGCATAAGCGCGTGTAAGGGCAGCGACAGACTTGTAAAGCTCGACACGTTTGGCTTCATTTGCCTTGATCTGCGAGGCATTACCGACTTCGGCGGCCACAAAATAGTGCTGATACTGCTGCGGTTGCTTAGGAGGCAGCACGGCCTCGCAGAGGGCGCGGACGCGCTCCAGGGCGTCGTCAAGATCATGCCGTCCTTGGACATGACGGTCTTTCATGATGCCTTTGACGTCGTCCTCGTCGTAATCCTCGAACGCGCCCTGGGTGTAATCAGTGATCGCGTCTTCAAGCGAGTTGAAGAGGTCCTGATAGTCAACGATGTAGCCGTAGTCCTTATCGTCACCATCGAGCCGGTTGACACGGCAGATGGCTTGGAAGAGTCCGTGGTCGCGCATCTTTTTGTCGATGTAGAGATAGGTGGCGGAAGGTGCATCGAAGCCGGTAAGGAGCTTATCGACGACGATCAGCAACCGCATCTGGCCCGGCTCCTTGATGAATCGTTCTTTGACTTCCTTCTCGAACTGTTCGACTTTCGTCACTGCCTGGTCTGCAGGCTCATTGAAGTAGTCGGCCAGCATCTGTCGGTAGATGTTGTATTGGCGTATTCTCTCGGTCGCGCCGTGGCCGGTATCTTCCTTAGAGATGTCCCCGGGCTGCGGCTTGTAGCTAGTAACGATGGCGACCTTGCCCTTGAGGTGGGTTTGATTGAACATCTCATAGAACTGGCAGGCCTGGTAGATGCTGGCGCCGACGAGCATGGCGTTGCCTGCGCCGTCCATCAAGCGTGGTTTGGTGGCCATGTCGAACATGATGTCCATGGCAATCTGCTTCGATCGCGGCTCCGAGCTGATGACCTTTTGCATCGTGCCCCAGCGCTTCTTGAGCTCGGCCTTGGACAGGTCGGTCATGTTCTTCGTCGCTGAATCAAACCATTGATCGATCTTGGCATGGGAGACCAGTTCCTGGTCGATATTGCGGGCTTCATAGCGCAAATCCAGCACCACGCCATCCTCGACCGCTTCATCGAACTTATAGGTGTGGATGAAGGTACCAAAGGTTTCCATGCTGGTCGCCTTGTCCCTCTTTAGCAGCGGCGTGCCGGTGAAACCAATAAACATTGCGTCCGGCAGCAGCTGCTTCATGGCCTGATGCATCTTCCCCGACTGAGTACGGTGTGCTTCATCTACGAAAACGAAGAGGTTCCCCTTGGCCGAGAAGCCGGCGGGAATCTTGGCGCTCAACTCGGCGATGAAGGCGCCGCTGGCCTCGTCCCGGGCCTGGTCATCGTCACCAGATCGGAACTTGTGCACCAGGGACCCGATCAGCCACGGCTCGTGCTTGTTCAGCGCTGCAATCAGATCGGGCCCGGAGCTGGTGCGATAGATGTCCTCGTTGACCCCGTTGAAGACCTTCTTGATCTGTTCGTCCAACTCGGTGCGGTCGGTGATGATGAGGACGCGGGACTGTTCCGATCCGTGAGTCTGGTGCTCACGGATCCACTTAGCCAGCCACACCATTGTCAGGGATTTACCTGATCCCTGAGTGTGCCAGATGATGCCGCCCTCGCGCTTGGCAATGCGTTCCTGCGCTGCTTTGACTGCAAAGTACTGGTTGTGGCGGCAGGTTTTCTTAGTGCCGGAGTCAAAGACGATGAAGTCGTGGATTACCTCAAGGAAGCGCTCCTTGCGGCACATCTGAAGTAGTCCGCGATCCAGTGGGTCCTCTGTCTCAGATGGTTCTTTCCATGACAGCCAGTATTTTTCGGGTGTTTCGATGACTCCATAGCGCAGGCCCTCGATGTCGTTGCCGGCAAAAAGCAACTGAACAGTTGTGAAGAATGGCCGGATGAAGTCTTGGCGCTGATTTCCTATGTTCTGGCGGATACCCTCAGAGACACCGACCTTTGAGCGCTTAAGCTCTATGACACCGAGTGCCAGGCCATTAACATAGAGCACGATATCCGGGCGCTTGTTGTGCTCTCCCTTGATTGAGACTTCCTCCGCCACGAGGAAATCATTGGCTTCCGGGTTCTCCCAGTCGATCAGCCAGACAGTTTTGGTGTTCTCGCCGATGCCAGGCTTGACCTTAACGCCATAGCGCAGGAGGTTGTAGACGTCACGGTTGGCCTCGTAGAGCTTACGGCCGCCACCCAGGGAGGCGTCCCTCTTGAGCTGCTCAAGGGCCTTGTTGATCAGGTTGTCGTCATAGCCTCGCGCCCGGAGGTTCTGTTCGAGTAGTTCAGTTTCAACATGGGAATTACCCTCGCGGTACTCCCAATTGCCGCCATACTCATAGTCAAGCTGTTCTCGAAACAGCTTCACTACCCGGATTTGTGTCTTGCGTTCAACCTGTCCAACCTCGCTCATGAGCCAGATCCCCCGAGATTTAGTTCTATTTCCTGATTCTGCCAACTGCCATAGGATATGCCGCTTGACTGAAGTTTCCATTCCGCGCGGCCGTTCGAATTTCGTCCGCTCACGATCGCTGCTGCGGCCGATGGTGAGGCAAATACCTGGCTCCGAGCGAAGACAGCCAGCTTGCCATCAGCGGTCGGGACCAAGGTGCCATCCTGTTCCAGCTTGTCCCGCAACCGGCGATAACCGTCCTCAACGCCGATCCACGAGGGCCGGGCGAGGGAGCCCTCCAACACGGTAAACTCACCGTCTACTTCGTGAGCGGCGGCCACAATGTCGTCCTTCTTTAGACGCATTTCGAAAAGCGGTGAGACGGAAGGCTGGCTTGCCGGATTGGGCTCAACCGGAACAATTGGTGCGGTTGAAATGCTTGTGTTCCGAAACAGATTTACCCCTAACACCGGCAGCGCAATCTTGGCCTGTGAGATGAAGTACTCCATATCCGATATGTCAGACTCGGGCAGGGGCAATGGTGCGGGAGTAGTGCCGTTCACAAGACGCGCCCGGCTCGCCTGTCGGGCCAATGTAATTAAGCGAGATTCCAGATAACGGGCATGGGCTTTGGTGAGATTGGAGTCCTTGCTCGTGAGTACGATGGCTCGCTCCCAGAAGTCCTTTCCACCTTGGTCCTCTGTGCGGGAATGCTGGTATAACCGTTTACTTACGTCATCGCCTTCCCCAATATAAGCCAGCGAACCGCCCATACTGTCCGGGTCATCACCAAGCAGTATGTAGATGCCGGTGCGGATGGCTTCAGGACGCTTCAACAACGCTCCGAGGTCGGATCGAGGAGCGGCGACAACGTGGCCAGTCCAGTTCATAATCTCAGCCGTCAGCAATCCGCCAGGAGTTCCATCTGCGAGGAAGAGACGAACGGATTTACCCGCACTCATGCTTTTGCCTCCGCTGAACCTAGCCGAGCATGGCCAGTCAGGAGCTCCTGCATCATCCCTTGCCTAGTTGATGTTGCCTTGGCCAGCGTGGTACGAAGCAGGTCAACTTCCTTATCACTATCAATCAGAACTTCGGCGATAGCACGCTGTTCGACCACGGATGGCAGAGAGAGTCTAATGCTGGAGATGTACGAGCGAGTCGTCGCTAGTACCTTGGTTCCCGCTGCCAGTCGGAGAAGTGAATCGCGGAAAGCAGGGATGAACTGCAGATAGCCTTTGAAACCGTCGGCAAGCACGGCTTTATCGAACCGAGCTGCGATTGTGTGCAGTCCAGGCACAACGCCTTCCAATGGCACCGAAGAAATCTCAACTGACTTGCCGACACCGTCGGGATCCTCTGACGCGTCAGCGAAGACAACATCTCCTACCTGCAGGCGTCCAGCAGATCCAGCAATGCTGCGTGCCGCTCGCGGCATATCTTCCTTGTCTGCCTCAATGTGCACGCTTGAGCGTGTGTGAATGTCACCGTAATGGAGATATCTCAACGGCGACGTGGTGTCGAGTTGCGCGCGAGACAGTGCAACCGTCTTTACGTAAGAGACGTGGTCACCGAGCAAAACATTTCGCCACGGTTCATCAAAACCCGGCAGTCGCGTCTGTCCAGTGAGAAGTTGTTGCACCGTTCCCTGCTTGATCGCCTGCTTCTTTGCAATCAAGGACTTCAGGGTGGTGGCGAGATTATCGGCATCATCGAGAGCATCAGAAATTACCTTCTGTGTCTCGATGTCAGGGAGCGGAATCTCGAAGTCGCGAACTTGCTCGAGAGAAAGGTTTGCCTGCGCGGCTTGAACATTGATCCCTGCGATATGACGTTCGATTGCCTGGCTCCGCAAAGCCCAAAGCAGGTAACGGGGATCGATACCACTGCGCTTGGACGGTCGAATAATGGCAAACGCTTGGTTGGTATTGGCCGGCAACCAGGAGGAATCAACGATCGCCGTGCGGCCAAGTGCGCCCGCAATCGAGAACAGAATGTCATCCTGTTTTAATTGCGAACGTCGCAACAGACCGTGGGTAGACGCGTCGATGTAGGCAACTTTGTCAGGGAGATACTTTCCGTCGGTAGCAATGGTCTCGACCTTGATGAACCGCACACCGCTTGATACAAAGGCGCGTCCGAGAGAAGTAGGGGTAGTACCCTTTGTCACTACATCGCTGATAGATCTGATCGTCACCGTGGGAAATGCCGTCATTTGACCCCCATCTTGGCCAAGTGCATAGAAACCCTTCCCTCTAGCTCAGAAAGCTTGATGCCGAGGTCCGCATTGGTGTCGCCATATCGCTCGCCAAGCTGTTGGATGCGGGCAACCAGCCCAAGAGTGAGTGCGTTGACCTCTGCTGCGATGCGGTGCCCGATTGTTGCGTCCCATTTATCGTCAAGCACAAGGCACTTCACGTTTTCCTCGCCCAGATCACCATACTTTTGCAGCGTGGCTAGGTCGAGCCCGGCCTGGGCATCCTTTACTGCTTTTTTGGCTGACGCTTCGACGTTATAGAGCATGATTAATTGCTCAAGTGCTTGTACTTCTTCAGGGTCACTGCCTTCACGTTTGGAGTCCCGCAGGCGAGCAACTGCGAGGGCCTTACTGATCTTGTCGTCGTCCATGGCTGCGGCAAGGAGTCCGTCATCGACGGCGTGTTCTTCCGTGAACTCCTCAACGCTGCGGCTCGCCTCCTCGGCAGCTAAGGTCAGGTCGTCGATTTTCGACTGCGCATCCGCAAAGTAACGTGCAACTACTAGTGAAGGCGGGATCAGATCCATCTTGTATTTTGAAGCGTTGCGGCCGGAACCGACGGCTAAGTCCGGCGTTTCCGATAGTTTGCGCTCTTTGTCGTCGATGGTCTTGCGGGGTGTTGCAGCACCGGCCCAGCCGTCATTCATTATGAGGAAAACGTCATCGTGCATGATGCCGTGCCAATAAGACATGAGCTGCTCGTACACGCTGTACTCGTCCAGTAGTGGCATGTGCTTGAACCGAGCAAGCAGATCGTCACCCAGCTCGGCAATGAGGATATTTGGCTTGGTGTCTTGGCTAATGGCTTCTAGGGCTGCCCGGTGGTCCGCAAACCAATTGTCGACTTCGGCGCCGACGTCCTTGGCGAACTGCTTAAACTCCGCAGAGTCAAGGATGGTTTGCTGCACCTCGCCGACGTCAATAGCCAAGTCACTATAACCGGGGCGATTCGGCTGGAATAGCGTCGATCGGAGAGTCGGGAAGGCTTCCCAATAGCCAGCCAGCGCATCGAGGTCCCGCTCTGGGATGCCGCCGTGGATGTGAGCTTGAAGGTCCTGAAGATCTTCTGGCTCGGAGGAATCTATGTAGCGCGACAGATTAAGGTTGTAGCCATTCTTGTCATCCGCGATCTCGGACAATGAGACTACTCGCGAATAGCGTAGGAGCTCCGTCTGCTTGGTGAAAACGTCAACGATCTTGTGCAAGTCTTGCGACCGAAGGCGGTTCTTGTTGCCGTCTTTGATGAAGCCTTTTGAGGCATCGATCATGAAGACGCCGGTGCGGGCAGCCGCGTTTTCCTTGTCCAGGACGATCACGCAGGCTGGGATGCCCGTGCCATAGAAGAGATTGGCGGGCAACCCGATAATGCCCTTGATGAAGCCCTGCTTGAGTAAACGCTTGCGGATTACGGCTTCGGCGTTGCCGCGGAACAAGACGCCGTGGGGCAGGATGACCGCAGCCTTGCCTGTGCTCTTCATCGATTTCAGGATGTGCAACAGGAATGCGTAGTCGCCGTTTTTATCCGGCGGCATACCGTATTCGAAGCGGCCGAATTCGTTCTCAAGCCCGTTATTCCAAGACTTCACCGAGAATGGCGGATTAGCCACCACAAAGTCGAAGGTTTCTAGATGGTCGTCCTTAATGAACTGCGGACTGGTAATGGTGTCGCCCTTGCGGATCTCGGCGATCTCGTTGCCGTGCAGGATCATGTTCATCTTGGACAGCGCCCAGGTTGCGTTGTCCTTTTCCTGGCCGTAAAGGGTGAGTCCGTTCGGCGCTTCGTCGCCGACTTTGAGCAAGAGTGATCCGGAGCCGCAGGTTGGGTCATAGGCTGTAGCCGAGTATGGCGTGTCAGCATTGATGCCGAGAAGCTTGGCAAGTATGCGGGAGACCTCGGCCGGTGTGTAGAACTGCCCTTTGGACTTGCCAGACTCAGTCGCGAAGTGCCGCATCAAATATTCATACGCGTCTCCCAGCAGGTCATCGCCCTCGGCGCGGGAGCCACGGAAGTCCAGGTCCTGGAAGATAGCGACCAACTTCGAGAGACGGTCCTGCATCTCCTTGCCCTTGCCAAGCTTTTCTTCGTCATTGAAGTCAGCTAGGTCAATCACTTTTTGCAGAGCGTTGGCTTCTGCAAGCTTGGCGATGATCTTGTTGATCCTGTCACCAATTTCTTTGTCGCCCTTAGCAGCGATCATGTCATCGAAGGAGCCGCCAGCTGGTACCTCGATCAGTGAGTTTGGGTCAGTCTTTGACTTATCCGAGACGTACTTCACGAAGAGCATTGTCAGGATGTAATCCTTGTACTGGCTGGCGTCCATCCCACCCCGCAGTTCATCACAGCTCTTCCAAAGTGAGCTGTAAAGATCCGATTTTTTGAGCGCCACGCCCCACACTCCTTGCGTTGATTCCTATGTCAGTTGAGTTTGTCATGCCCGAGGTCTTGGAGGTGGCGGGGTTCCGCACCTCGACGCTGCACCGTTAGGCCAGCGCCCGTAAGCCGGTCCTCCACCGTGCATCGACGAAGGACCGGCTAAGACCCTGTCGTTTTCACAAGTCGGCTGCACAAGCGCCCGCGGAATTCCGGGGTTGTGCAGCCGAGTATGGATATTGAAATGTCAGAAGTACCCTGCACAAGACTGCACTCTGCTCAATAGTCCTCTGCACCAAGCTGCCGGCCCTATGTCTTTGGCGTCTGGGCCTCTCCTGTTGCCGGGATCCATCGGTAAAGGGTAGGTACGGAGACTCCTAGAGTGTCGGCGACCTCCCGTGGCGGCGTTCCCTGCTTGAGGAGTTTGCGGGCCGAGCGGATCTTGGCATCTGTCATGATGCGTTTGCGTCCGCCGACCCGTCCTTGTTGGCGCGCGGCCTGTAGGCCGGCCTGTGTGCGTTCGACCATGAGTTCCCGTTCCATCTGGGCCAGGGATGCCATGACGTTGAAGAAGAAGCGTCCGGAGACCGTTGTGGTGTCGATGGCGTCGGTGAGGCTGACGAATCCCACGCCGCGGTCGCTCAGTCCGCCGGCGAAGTCCAGGAGGTCTTTCACGCTCCGGCCCAGGCGGTCCAGCTTCCACACCACCAGGGTGTCACCGTGGCGCAGGTTGTCCAGAGCCTGGTCGAGGCCGGGTCGTTGAGACTTGGTGCCGCTGATGGTGTCTTTGTAGATCTTGTCGCATCCGGCCTTATTCAGGGCTTCGACCTGCAGGTCCAGGTTCTGATCCCGCGTGGAGACCCGGGCGTAGCCGATGCGGTGTGAGGCCATGGGTTTGCTCTTCTCAAAACTCGATTCGGGCTCTTAATTCGACTGTACAGTTTTGAGAACTATTTGTGAGAACAGGCGCGCGGGGTGTTCGCTTTTGGTCATCGAGCCGATTTTCCGCCGCCAGGGCGTCGTACTACTCCGATGGGTGAGCCGCTCCGGGATTCTCGATTCGATCTGTTCTTGGAATCCTTCGTTATCAAGACCCGCCAAGAGGGCTATAAGTCGAGGGGTTAACCTCGCCAGCCTGTCGTACCACCGGAATATGATTTCCGCATGGGGACATCCGAATGCTGGCCGTTGGAGCTGATTTACGGCGAGTTCCGGCGAGCATTGGAGTCGGGTGACACCGAATGCGCGCTGGACTTGATGGCGACGGCGGCGCTGGCAGCCCAGAGCACTCCTGCTCAAATCGAACGCGAGAAACTCTGGGACTTGGCGCGCTGCGGAGCCATCAGCGTGGAATGTGCTGACATCCGACGAAATCAAGACTTCGAGAACGCCGCATTGCGCTTCGCAGTGAGTGCTGTCAGCCCTTTAGCCAGCGCGCTTCCGGCCGACGTGGGGGCCTCAATGGTGAGACGACAGGGGTGGATCTATGCGTGGGACCAGCTAAGAAACTGCCATCCTGCATCCAACTCCGAAGCCTTAGTCCTTTACTCGCGAGCAGTCAGCGATTACCTCGAAGGTGAAGCTACGCCAGGTCTTGGGCCAGGGAGCGATCTTGCCCATCTAACTCGCGAAGTAGAGCAGCAGTTCTCGGACTACTCCAGAGGCTGCCTTACTAGGAGCGTCCCTGTCTCAGTCGCAGACGAAGAGGATGGTCCGGAAAATGAAACACGCATCATCGATGAATTCGAATCGTTTCTCGGCAATGGTGAGCCCGCTCAGGGTTTGAACCTCTTGGCCGTCGCCTGGTTTGGTGCAGGGTCCTACGGTTTGGAAGACGAAACGATATCCCAGCTTGTTGCCAGGAGTGCCACCCTCATTCGAGACAACTGGGATCACTCCACAGAAATCAAGGACGTCCTGTCTCGGTTATGGGTCACTGCCTACTCGGAGTTGGTTCAGGACGCCCAAGCGCTCGGGGAGCTCCCGGGATTCGAAGCAGAATTGCCGCCGCTGTCTGCGGCCGACCAGCTGTTCCTGAGTTCTTCCCTTGAGGAATATGAAGCACGGCAATTCGGACAGTACGACGGGGACGATGAGGAAGACCTAACCAATGACCCCGACGAAGACGTACCCGACGACCCCGATGAAGACGACTTTGACAGCTTGGAGGACGAAGATGATCTAGCCTCACTGGTCCCAAGATCCCCGCTGGTCGCCACCGCGTTGCGTCATCTGGAACAGACCATTGGATTTCATCCTGGTTCCAGCGTTTTATCCGAGGCCTCCGTCGATGCCGCTCATCAAATATGGGTTACTCACGCAACCATCACCGCATCATGGGATGACGATGGGTCCGAGGCGCCAGGGTATGGACGGAAGATCCGAACGGAAATTGAGAAGTGGGCCGAAGATGTGGCCGCTCAAATGTATCCGCAGCCGGCCGACAGTCGCCCCACTCCTCAAAAGAGAGGACGCCGTATCTACGAGTCCACTTGGGCGTGGGCGATCGCAGCCGGGATTTTCGCAGTCGTTGTGCGAGCTTACGGAGGATTCTGGTTTGCGGTTGGCCTCGGAGCCCTAATTGGACACCTATTTTCATCGAACTATGACTCCATTAGTGCACCCCGGCTGGAGCCGCTTCCGGACCCGGCAGCAGACGACCGCGCGAAGGTGCGAAAGGCGCTTCTAGAGATCGGCATGCACGTCGCAGTGAAATATGACTCCGCCGAGTATGCTTCGGATCTTTCGCCAGCTGCGCTACGGAAACTTGTGAACGGCGCTTGGCAACCGCAGGGCCCTCCGCCCCCACGCATGCGTTCCTGTACTCACAGGGAAGCAGAGTATGTGGCAGCGCAATGGATGAGATATCTCGGTGCCACTTCGTGCAGGGTCACCCAAGCCTCGCGGGATGGGGGCATGGACATCGTTTCAGACACCCATGTTGCAGAAGTGAAACATCATCAATCCCCGGTCGGGGTGAGCTTTGTGCGGCAGATCTACGGGACTGCTACCAGCACCTCCAAGATGGCCGTTTTCTTCTCCCTGAGCGAATACACCAAGGAGGCGAAAGAATTTGCCAATGCCAACAACATCGCACTCTTTCGCTACGATCCCCTGAAAGCCACACTCGCGCCGAAATCGCAGAGTGCTCTTGAGGCATCGCAACACGGGCTGAACGGCGGAACGAAGTTTAACGGCGCGAACACCTGAGGCCGCCGAGTGCACGCCATTGCTCACGGGCTGGTGCACGGCTTCCCTGGTGCAGGCCAGTTCAAACTGTGAAGGCCGCAAACGGCTTCCGAGGATGACGGCAGCCCGATGGGATTAATGACGGAGTTGCCAACGTGAGTGCAGGGGGCTTCTGACATCCCGTGCAGACGACTTCTGAAACTGACAGACCCTGTCGAATCCAGGCCACGGCATGTACGTAAGACCCGCACGGTGAAATGCACGATGATGGGGGGATAACTGCAACTATGTTCCTATGACTGGAATGAAGATCGGTTATGCCCGCGTCTCTACGAGCGAGCAGGACCTGACCGCCCAAAGAAATGCGCTCCGTTCCCTGGGAGTAGGAGAACAGCAGATCTTCGTCGACCATGGACTCACAGGAGCGAATCGGGTGCGCCCGGGGCTTCGTGAAGCGATGGCAGCGTGCCGGGCCGGCGATACGCTCGTAGTGACTAAACTCGATCGCCTGGCGCGTTCCCTTTCCGATGCCAGGGACATAGCCGATGAGCTGACCACTAAAGGAGTGGTCCTCAGCCTCGGCGGGAGCACCCATGATCCAACTGACCCGGTAGGCCGGCTGCTGTTCAACGTCCTGGGGATGGTGGCCGAGTTTGAGGCGGACCTGATCCGAATGCGCACCCGTGAGGGGATGGCGGTCGCAAAAGCCAAGGGGCGGCTGAAAGGTAAGCAGCCGAAACTCTCCAAGACCCAACGGAAGCATCTACTTGCGCTGCATGACGCCGGCGAACACACGCAGGCTGAGCTGGCGGAACTGTTCGGCGTGTCCCGGACCACGGTGTACCGAGAGCTTCTACGGAGCTCCACCTAGACCGGCGATGTGACCAGCCGTTGGAATCTACCGTTCAGGAATGGAGTGCCAGATACGGCAGTCAGCCACCGCGTGATAAGGCGTTATCAGACAAGAACACGAAGTCTCAGGCCAGCGAGTGGCGCGGCAATATGTTGTCAGTGGCGGCAGATAGCGTTAAGGCATGACCACTGCACCCAAGGTATTCATCAGCCACGCGACCGAAGACAAGACAGCATTCGTCGTGCCCTACGCCACGAGACTCCGGGAAAAAGGCGTGGATGCCTGGGTCGATCAGTGGGAGATCAAAGCGGGTGAATCCCTCGTGGACCGTATTTTTGAGTCTGGGATCAAAGAAGCCTCGGTGTTCATCGTCGTATTGTCCTCCACCAGCGTGGCCAAACCTTGGGTGAGGGATGAGCTGGACGCAGGCGTCATGAGACGCATATCCGGACAGGCTAAGGTCATCCCTATCCTCCTCGACGATGTCGAGGTCCCGGTATCGCTCCAGCACACTCTTTATCTTTCGGTTCCTAAGGATGGTCTCGATGGGGTGATCGAAAAGACTCTGCATTCCATCTTCGAGGTCGACACCAAGCCAGCCCTGGGCGCGCCTCCCGCGTATGCAACTGCGGCTGACTTGCCGAAGGTAGTTCCCGACGCAGTGGACAACATCGTCCTCAATGCCATAATCGATCTGCATCTAGACAGTGGCGTAAGTACGATCAGTGACCACGATCTTCTGGAACGGCTGGCCGGAACTGACGTATCGGAAGACGCGATGAACGAAAGCGTGGAAATCTTCGAATCGGAGAGACGGCTTAAGCGCCAGAAGATGCTTGGCGGCAATTGGTTCATCACGGAAGTGAAAAGCAGAACACTGCTATCCGCGCTGTCGGCCCGAGGTGTTGACGTATCCGGCCTGCAAAAGCGTCTCTTGGCCTCGATCGTAAACAGTCCGCAGCAGGCCATTACAGTTACCTCCTTCGAAGACCAGCCTGAAGCAGTAACGGAGGCACTTCTCGATTCCTTGGAGTCTCGTGGTCTTTTTAAAACTCAGAAGGCAATGAGCGGCCACGTTTTCGTCCACTCCGTTTCGGCCGAAGCTACTCGCATGGTTCGCCGCTCGTGATGCACTGAACGCCTCCGTCGCAATGGCGCTGCCGGCAGAAGAAGGTAAGGGAACCTGTTTTCGCCTACTCCCTGTGCGATAACTCGGCGGCACCCTCCAGGTAACTGAGCGGGTGCACGAATACCGATAAGTATCCTGCTGTCATCCGCAGAATTTAGGAGATCCGCGGCTTCTCAAACTCAACTTCTTCGCCCGAAGACCTCAGGCACGCAACTCGAAGACAGGTCGGCCAAAGGCGTCGCGCTGGTTATGCACCGTCGGATACAGCTTCTGCCCCCTCACCTCATAAACCGGCAAGCCAAAGGCGTCGCGCTGGTTATGCACCGTCGGATACAGCTTCTGCCCCCTCACCTCATAAACCGGCAAGCCGAAGCCGTCGCGCTGATTGTTTACGGTGGGATAAGCCTTCATGAAATTTCTTCTATCTCGTAAGGGGTTTGTGGGTGATGCCTCTAACTTCGCGACTTGAGTCGCGAGGCGGGTAATGAGAGTGAGGTTGGAGCCGCCGCTCGCGACGAGCGGCGGCTCCAACCGGTCCGGATCAGCCCTTCCCCAAGGTGGATCCTGCCTGCGACTTGGCCGCTTTGCTTGTTGAGCTTGAAGCGAGCTTCGCGCCAGCTTTCGACAGTGCAGCTTTTGACGGTTTTGCACTCTTTCCCATGGTTCCCTCCTTCCCGTCGGATGTCGTCTGTGGGTACTGGGGTACCGAGAGGCTGCGCTAAACCTGTTAGCCCTTGCTGGAGCGCGGGTCGTTGCCGGGGTGAATGGTGTCCTGTTGGCGAATCGTGCCGTTCAAAGCACGAACCTGCAGTTCGCCGCCTCCGTCATTTCCGAGGATCTGCCTGGCGCGGTCAATCCCGTCCCGCTGGGTATCCGTAACCGCTGACGCCCTAGCCCCACCAGGTTTGACAACCTCAAAGCGGCCGTCGTCACGCTTCTGCACCACACGCTTGTTTACAGTCATGATCTGACCTTTCTAATAGATGAATGCGTCGAATTCGATTCACTGATTCAACTCTAACACGGCGATGCGGACTCGCAACACTGCATCACTTGTGAGACGCTTAGGGGGTGGAAAATGGAGCTATGAATCGCACATCAATAGACGTGGGAGGCTTATTCGCCGCCCTCAACGCGGCGCGCGAAGCTCGCGGGTCCTCCTGGAGGGCCCTTGCAAAGGAAATAGGTGTAAGTCCTTCGCTTCTGTCTCGATTAGGGAATGGGCTTAAACCGGACGCTGACAGCTTCGCCACGCTTGTTAGCTGGCTGGGCCTGAAGGCGGAACAGTTCTTCGTGGACCCAGCGCAGCAATCTGACCGACCCGAGCCAGAGCTAATGGCACAGCTCGCACCCCTTCTTCGAGCAAGACATGATCTGAGCAAGGCCGACGTCGATTACCTCGAAGAGATAATCGCAGCGACGGTACGGCGCACGCAATCAAATCTTTGAGCACTTATGCAAAGGGGATTCAAAGCCGCAGCTAAAAGACTCGCACTCGAGCTAAGAGAAGAGGTTGGACTCAAAGCAACCGATCAGTTCGACCCCTACCAGATGGCCGAACTCTATGGGATCCAAGTTCACCGGTTGAGTGAGCTGGACTGTTCTGAAGAGGCACGCCGTCACTTCATGGGCTCCAATTCAGGATTTCTTTCAGGGGCCTTGATTCCAATCGGGTCGAAGCTAGCTATTCTCGACCACGACGGGCACTCCGTCGCACGACGCCGAGCAACCCTAAGCCACGAACTATCCCACGTGGTCCTAGAACATCACTTCTCAAACTCCGCACTACTCGACTCGTCGGGATGCCGAACCTCCGATCCGGAACAGGAAGAGGAAGCAAATGAGCTCTCAGGAGAATTGCTGGTGCCCTTTTCTGCAGCCTTGGCAATGGCCCGCAAAGGACACGACGATGCAACAGTCGCCTCGGCTATGGGAGTCAGTCTGGAGTTCGCTCGGTGGAGGATGAATGCCTCAGGAGCACGCAAGATCGCGAGTCGAGGGAAAAAATGGTCGGCCGCTTCCTGAGAGATCATTCTGCGAAGCGGACCTGATCCGGATGCGCAACGACGCTCTGCACTGTAGACCAGCGACCCTTAACCGGAGATGCGGCGCATCGTTAGATACCTAGGGCTCGCCTATAACAATGACAGTTCATCTTGGCAGAGCGACTGTGGGGCGCGCGTATCTTCGAGGGCGAATCTAAGTCGATTGCCCCGTATAAAACTCGAAAGTCTCTGATGGAGATACATGGATATATCAACACTACTCATACCCGTAGTAGCTGCCTTCCTCGCGCTTCTCGGAAACTCACTACTGCTTCGTCTCCAGACCAGAGTGAAGACTAAGGAAGAACTCAGAGCGTTTGTCCGCGAGCTGCATTCCGGAACAGTTGACTTAGTAGTGGATTTGGACCTACTGGTCCGTGAGCTTAGGTCGTCCTTCTTGTACGGCTCCCCATGGTCGGAGGAAGAACAGGCCAGAGTCAGTGAACTTGCAAAGACGGCCTGGGAAGGCGATCTACTTCGTCGGACTCGAAAAATCAGCTACGGGCACCCAGACCCGGATGTCCGAGATGCATCGCACAAGCTTGATACCTCAGTATCCGATTTAATCACCGTGGTCAGGACTACTGACACGCAGCGGAAAGAGCTGGGATGGAGACTCTTAGACCACACGGACTACCAGAAACTTTTCATTCCGGTTGAAAGAAGCATGAAGGAACTCAGAGCGGCCGTGTACCAGGCTCCCCGACGCGATGTCCCCTCACGAACTTACGACGGCTCGACGCGTTCCAGCACCCACCACCAACGACTGGAGGCGACTTTAGGCGCGGGAGACGTAGAGAAGAAGCGAGCACCAATGCGAGTTAAGGGTAGGGATACCTAGTCCCGCCGGGGGTGCAGAACGTCGCACCCGGGAGCCGAGCACCACGAGGCCTATGCTTGCACGAAATCGAACGATTCCGTGCATGTGCTCCTGAGTAAGGTAAGGACATGAACCCGCCAGCATCGCTCGAACGCGGAGACCGGGGCCATCGCGGGCTCAGGTGGCTGCGATTGCTGGCTGTCGTGTTCACTATTGCCGCACTTGGGTCGCTCGTGCTGGTCGTTACCGATCTGTTGATCGGCCGCCCACCTGCAGGCGACCTGTTCATCGCGTGCCTCAATGCTCTGGCCGCAGTGGTGCTTCGGCGAGAGGTTTCTAAAGCCAGAGGGCAAAATTAGAGGATGACCTCTAACGATGCGGCGGAATCCACCTCGACAGCCGTAACTGCGCAGCCTATTGAAAGCATTGGCAGCATGCTGGCAGCGACAGCACCCGACATGTCCAA
>NZ_SDXQ01000058.1:58924-66304 GCF_006964045.1 Arthrobacter sp. TS-15
CTCGGCAGCATGCTGGCAGCGGGCGGCATTGGCGACGCGTTGAAACTGGCGTCAGAGTCATTCCTGTCGTCTCAGCGCTCCGCTCTAAATGAGAGTGAAATCGAAGCTTTCGCTCGGTCGCTCCGCGAAACCGCCGATGAGCAGATTCTTGCTGAAGCGGACGCACTGTACACGCGGGTTATTGGTCCAGAAAGCGTCTCAGCAGCCCCACTCGAAAGCCTAGAGCTAACGCTTCCGTTCGAGCCCGACCCGTACGTCCGGGCGACCCTTCAGTTGATCAGCGTACTTTCCGTTTGGGCCATACTATTCGTGGCCGGCTCTTGCGCGGCCAGCATACCGATGCTCTCAGGTGCTCTGTACGCCTTGGGTGCTCCTGTACCAGCGGTGGTTTGGAAGGCCAGCGGGAAGGCGGTCGATCGTCTTTACGGTAAGGGAAACTACTCGCCACCGAAGCAGACATCTCAGAAAAGACGGAAGAGGGGCAAAGAGATCTGGTAGGCAGAATTTCGAAGGTTGGTGGCGTTTGTCCCGGTGGTGACGTGGTGGTTGTGTGCAGGCGGCCAGGTGGCCTAACGCATCCTTTTGTGATGGGTATCGGTACGGTCTAGCCGTAAACAGGGGCAACGCTTTTGCTTATGATCTTGGAAGGCCCAGTTCGGCGCCCTAGACTCTGGAGAAATATGTGGACCTGGCCTTGGAAATCCGCCGCTACTCCCGATGGGGAACACCTGCAGCGTGCGCAAGAAGCACGAGATGCGGCAAAAGCGGCAGAAGCCGCAGAAGCGGAGCGCCTGCTGCGCGATAAAGAAGCACGTGATGCGGCAGAAACACTCATAAGAGCCGAGCGCAGGGCGCGGTGGGCCACCATATTCGCTGCCGCCGGGTTGGTGGTTTCCATATCCGGCGGCGTCTTCGGTGCGGTTCAAACCGATTCGCTAAGGCAGCAGGTGGAATTGCAGAAGCAAGAACTGGATATCTCGGGACCCGTCTTGACCGGGACCGCGCTCATCATCGATGAGTTCATCGGCCCTCGTTTATTCAACCCCGGAACAGGTGGGATCGAGCGAGTATATGAGGCTGGTGAAACCGCGGATCGAGACCGAGAGGTTAGGGTTCGGATCGAGGTGACGAACAGGGGTCGATCCGTAGGTGCTGTTACCGGCGCAGCTGTCCAACACGGCGGGACCTGGCTGAGTGCGCACACCCTCATGTGTGGGGTAGCTGATGATAACGATGGATCGAACCGCCGGCTGGTCGAGTGCCAACTACCGATAAAGGTCGAGCCCGGAGGTATTGCTGTGTTTACCTTTGATCTTCCGGAAGCCAGGTGCACTGACAATGGCTCAATACCGGATAAGGAAGAAATCATCGCGTCCTTCACCACGACTACCGGTGAAGTCGCAGTGCCTTCAACCAAGGTTTTTGGGTGGATGCAGGATGCTTGTCCCCGCTTAGTAGAGTGACGCCGTTACCTTCTGGGCTGTGCGCGGAGCAATTGAGGAAGGCTTACAGATCATGGGAAACCCACCCGCCCGGAAGTTATGTTGATCTGAGAAGGAAAGGATTCAGTTGTGGGATTACGGAATTTCGTGAGCAGGCGCCGGACACGCGCCGTCACTACGCAGACAGCCACGGTTGCGGCATCCGGCGCAGAGGAGGGTGAGCCGTCTGCACCCGTTGATGCGGCGGACCTGGAATCTGCATGGGCGGAGCTGCGGCACACCGTCGGTGAGTCCAACGTGACATCATTCCGTGCCTGCAGCCGCCCCGAGCGCTATTTGGGTGATGACCCGGATGCGGTGCGGGCCATAGCTGGCACCATCAGGCGGGTCGCGAACTCCACAGAAGACGACCCGTCCACATAGGGCGCGCGTCTAGAACGAGGAGGTTCGGTGGCCGAGTCCATCCCAGCTGCTCTGCAACCGCCTGTTGCCGTCGCCTTAGCCAAACTGATCAAGGCTTTCCCTGGCCCGGGTGCTTTGCCGGGCGGGGTATGGATGGAACCCAAATGGGATGGCTTTAGGGCGGTAGCTCTGGTTGAGCCTGATCGGGTGAGACTGTACTCCCGTCAAGGCAAAGAGCTGACGAAGGTGCTGCCTGATCTGGCTGAGGCTCTCCAACTGCAGGTCCCTCCGGGCGTGGTCCTTGACGGCGAAGCCGTGATTTGGAACGGGGATCGTGGACTTTGAGGCGCTGCAGCGGCGCATGGCAACCTCCCGGGCGGCTTTGCCTGGGTTGGTTCGTGAGCTTCCGGCCGCGTTCGCTGCCTTCGACGTGCTGGCCGTTGCCGGGCAGGACATTCGCAGTGTTCCGTTTACCGGACGCCGCCAGCTGCTTGAGGAACTGGCAAGGGAATGGACCGCGCCGTTGAACCTCTCCCCCGCCACAACCGACATGGAACTGGGCAAGACCTGGTTACGGGACTTGCCAGCTAGAGGGGTGGAAGGCTTGGTTTTTAAGGGCGGGTCTCAGCTTTATGACTCTTCTCGGTCGTGGCTTAAGTTGAAGCACAAAGACACCTTGGATGTTGTCTGCGCGGCCGTTATTGGCCCGCTGAGCCAGCCGCAGGCGGTCATCGCCGGACTGCCGGTCGGTGGGCAGTTGCGGGTCGTTGGGCGCTCCACTGTCCTTTCGACGCGGGTGGGGCGTGAGCTGGGTCGTCAGCTCCGCCCAGCTCAACCAGGGCATCCGTGGCCGGAAGAGATCAGCGAAGCCTCTCTGAACAGATTCAGTAAGGACAGGGGGACAGTGCGTCTGACGCTGGTTGAACCCTTCGTGGCCGAAGTGGCGGTCGATGTAGCGTGGTCCGGTAAGTCCTTTCGGCATCCTTTGACTTACATCCGGTCAAGGTCCGAGCTGGATCCCGCCGATGTAGAGCTGCCCCCATATCTGCAAACTTAGCTAGTCCCATCGCAAGGCTCGTTCAGCAGAGCATCGGCCTGCGGCTCGTGAAGCCCCCACCATGTTTCACCATCCCATCGCCATCCCATTCCGGAGCGTTCGTGCATTATCCACAAGTGGGTAATGGCGGAATCCAGCGGCGGCCTGTCTGTGGGCGTGCCCCATTCCTCGTCCGCTCTGGACGGTGGCTCATGGCTGAGCGGGCGGCTGATGCTGCCCGCCGTGTCATCGTCCAACCACACAAACAAGTGGCGCTCCGTAGCACCGGAACGCCACAGCTTCTCAGCCTTCTTGCGCATTTTTGGCTTCTCAAGCTCCTCAATGAGCTTGGCAAGTGAGCTATTGCTGTCGCCCACCGGCCCGCCACCCCAAGGGCTAATTCGGACGGAATGAGCATGCTCCGGGCAGTCCGGGCGCTCCTCCAAGGGAAGTGCCTCCGCGACGCCCGCCTTGAGTAGTTGACTGTAGATATGCGAAAACTCGCCATTGTCATCGACATGATTCCTGGCGTCCTGCTCGTAGAAGGATGTCAGCCCGGCTGACTCCAGTTCCGCGACCAAGGGCTGAACCCTCTGCACAATGTCCTTTGCCGGCCTGTGGACCTCAGAGACGGTAACCGTCCAGCAAGTCTGCAGCCTCGCTTCAGAGCCGTCCGTCGCGGATTTCTCGAAGGTGCGGCGGGTGTCCTTCTTCTCTTTCTCGGTAACTCTGGTGACTTCCAGCGCGACACTGCGGTCGTTGGAGAGGTAGTCGACCTCGCCGTTGACGTCCGCGTGTTCGAGCTGGATCCCCCGCACGCTTTCAACGATCTTCCTTGCGGCGTCTTCGTCGTCCCGTTCATGGTTCATTAGCCTATTCCTCTCGGAAGGCGGGCAAACTGCCCGGCACGGTAATCGCACCCAATCCGGAGCGATGGTTATCTTGTCGTACCTCTCCCCCAGAATGGAATCAACGGCCAACCGGCCGTTTTTTATTCGCGTGTCGATTCGAACATATATTCTAGTGGTGTGGTAGTGAATCCGGAGCAAGCCAAGGCGCTACACGCGAGGTATTCCAAGCGTGCGCAGCCGTTCGGGCTCACTTTGGAAGAGCTTGATTTCAAGAACTTCCCTATGCGGAACGGGTATCCGGGGATCCCGGTGCGTGCGTGGCTACGGTTCCCGAGCTGCGCTGAGCTGGTTGAGGGAGAAGTGTTTGCCTGGACGGAGCGGGCGGCGGAAGTGACGTGGCAGGACGGGCCGTTGACGTACCGGACATGGGTGTGGGCCTCGGCGGTTACCCGCCGAGGAGAAGCAATGGGCAGGAATCTAGGAGAGCGCGTAAACCGTGACAGCAACAGCGAATGAAACCACCCTCAACGTTGAGGTTGACGTCCGGTTCAGTCCGACAGGGCGGCCGCTGGCCGTGAGGCATGAGGGCCGGCTCTGGGTCATCACGGAAGAACCGGTGCATTGGTTCGAACGGGATTCTTGGTGGGAACGGCGACGGACTGCGCCGGTAGGCGTCGGGAACATCGTGGACATCGAGTTTTGGAGGGTTCAGGTGAAGCTCTCCTCGAATTCGGCGCTGCGGACCTTTCTGCTGCGTCTTGACCCAGCCGCCACCAGATGGCTGCTGGAATCCGTCAGCTAGTGCCAAACGATCTTTACCGTTCTCCCATTCCGGATCAGCTGTGGGATCGTATCCGGGTTGAATTCGGGCTTCCTGCGTTGGACCAAGTCCGCGAAAGGATTTCCGCCGTGCGTGAGGACTCCGAAGCTGTGATGCAGCAGATCGTCAGAGTCTTCATGCACGATGGCCGGACGTATTGCCCTGGTTTCCAGTTCCGGCCTGATGTGACTTTGGAGCCGGTGGTGGTGGCACTGTTCGTGCGGGCCATGGAGCTGCGGGTTGCGCATAATTACTTCGCACTGTGGATGATGGTCCCCTCCCCCGCTCTGCGGGGATCACGGCCCGTGGACCTGCGCCGCAACGGCGATGCCTCGTTGCTGCTCGCGGGCCTGGAGCGGACCTTCACGGATACGGCGGCCTAGGATATGGGAGTGAAAGTGACCCTGACCGTAGAGGCCGCTGACGGCAAACAAGGTTACGGTCGACGCCGAAGGTGAGACGTACGACGAAGCCAAAGCCGCCGCCGAAGCACTGATTCCGGAAGGCTCCAAAGCCATTGTCCTCCGCACGGACTAGCAAAACCCGCCCTAAGAGCCAGGACCCGCGAACCGCGCAACAGTCCGCCCAGCTGATAACCGAGTTCTACAAGGACCACGGATACCTGCCCACCCAGCGCACGCCTTCCTTAGGGGAACACAAACGCCTGGCGCTTGCCCTTGAGCGGCTACGCCGGCTCAAAGCCGCCGGGTCTCTCCCCGACGATGCCGCCCGGATTTTGGATCGGGCTCATCCGCAATGGACGGTCAGGGCTGATCACGCCGCTGAACGCTGGCAGCGTACAGCGGAGGACTTTATTGCCTGGGTGAAGGACAACGGCCGGTTCCCGAGGGCGTCTTCTGATGACGCGACGGAGCGGTTCCTGAGCCGGTGGTTGTTTCGGCAGCGTTATGACGCGCGCCTGGAGCGTTTCCCGGCGCGCGTGCGTGAGCTCGATACGCGATTGCCTGAATGGCGTGAGACGTTTACAGATCAGGAAAGGCGCTCGTACGTTGAGTCGGCGCGGCAGATCGCTGCCTATGTTCAGGAACATGGCACGTTGCCTACTCCGGGTGGCCAAGGCGGGAGTGAGGCCGAACGTCTTGCCGGGGTTCTGGTGGTTCTGAGGACCCAGCAAAGGCGCGGTCTGCTTGCCAAGGAAGCCACCCATACGCTCGATGCTGCTTTTCCTGGGTGGTTGGACGGGATTGCGCTGAACGTCGAACGTCAATGGCAAAAGCGGGCCGCCGAGTTCGTTGAATGGGTGAAGGAGGACGGCAGGGACCCGCACCGTGGCGCTTGGGACCCCGCTGAACGGGCACTGGCGGGGTGGCTCGCCCGTCAGAAAGTCCACGCGAAAAAGGGCGAATACCCGGCCCGGATCAAGGAACTGAACAAACGTTTGCCCGGGTGGAACCGCTCACCGTGATCCCGAACCGGTCCGGAGGTAGGGCTATTTATCGGCCCAGCGTTCGTGGGCGGCTTGGCGGCTGATCCCAGCCGCCCGGCCAATATCCGTCCAGGAAGCGCCGGCTGCTTTCGCGGCCGCGACGGTCTTATCCAGACGGTGCCCGGCCTGGCGGTGCTCCCTGGCAGCTGCCTCTACACCAAGGATCGCTTCAGACGGTGCAATGTGGACAAGCCATTCCGCCTGAACGGCTTCCTCCACCTCACCCGAAACGTCGGCAAACTCGCCGCTCGGCACATACTCCTTGCGGGCAGCAAGGTCAGCGTCAGCAGCCGTAAAAACCCTTTGCCACAGCTCTCCTTGCCAGCCGCACGTACAGGCACCACGCCAGCTCATGATCAGATCATTCGGAACGATCTCCTCATCAGGGTAAAACTCCCCTGCTGGCAGGTAGTTTCCGGTGATCCCATGGACAAACATTCCTTCACCGGTAGAACCTGACGAGAGCCGCCCATCCGGTGCGATCGCAGCAACCCAGCCCTCGTGTTGGTAGTCGTTAGATGTCCAGCCCATAGCGTCCATGCCTTCCTGTCATGGTTCCTTGACAGGAAGTCTTTCAGGGGCCACCGACAATAACCAGGGCCAGGAATCACGGACTTGAACGAGCAAGGCCCCCGCTGCTGCTCACTTGGCAGTCTGCCGGGGCCTTGCGTTTGATACTAAGCGTCTCGGGTGGGTTAGGAGCCTGTCAGGTCCACGACGTCGGAACCGGCGTTGCTCTTCACCGAATCAACGCCTTTAAGGGCTGCGGCTTTGGTCGTGTACGACTCACTGCTGGCGATAGTTTCACCGTTGCCGGCCTTCAGCCGGAACCGGTATCCGCCGGACTTGTCTTTGTAGACTTCGAATTTTCCTGCCATGCGTGATCCTCCTTCATGATGCCCACCCCCGGGGGCGGCAATATGGGGAACTGCCCTAACGAGGTCATCCTAACCGTGGGTACCTTCCTCGGCCGGTTCAATCAGCTCAGGTCCGTTGTTCCGGACGCTGTTCACACGCGTGCTGACAATCCGGGGCGTCAGGGTCGGTTCCGGCAGGGAATCGAGCAGGTGTTGGACCTCGGCCTTGTCGGTCAGGTCCGGGTCGAGCCATTCCGCAAAGCGGTCCTGCGGGATGATGACCGGGGACCGGTCGTGCACGTGTCCCAAAGCGTCCTGGGTGGTTGTAGTTAGGACGGTGCAGGTCAGCAGCCACCGTTCGGGATCGTCCTCGGGCAGCTCAGGATCGGGCCAGAACTCGTACAAGCCAGCAAACCCCAGCAAGGGCTCTTTCTCGGAGAACAGATAGTTCGGGATCTTCTTGCCGTCCTCGGTCTTCTGCCATTCGTAGTAGCCCTCGGCAGGCTTATCCGGTATTCGGGGCGC
>NZ_SDXQ01000059.1:0-21693 GCF_006964045.1 Arthrobacter sp. TS-15
TGCCATTTGCCGTCGGTGTCGTTGACGCCTTCGGGGCCTTTCTCCAAGGATGTGAGTCCGACCTGGACGGGGATCCCGGGACGGCCACCGACCTTGATGAGGAACTTTCCCCGGCCCGGGGGTTCGACGTCGACACCGCGTGAGTCCCACGCGGGCGGGTCCTGCCAGCCGATGAGTTTCTGCTGTTCCTGCCGGGACAGTGGAATGGCGGAGGTCAGCAGGGGCATCTCGGAGGCGGGGAGGCCGCCGCAGATGACCATGCCGGAGCGTTCGACGAATCCGCGGGCTTTCATCCGGTCCTCTTCTGCCGGCAGGGCCAGCAGGTCAGACATGGTGTGGGAGATCATGATCTGCCCGACGCCCACGGATCGGTTCAATCGGGTCAGGGCGTCCACGCGATCCACCATGCCCTTGCCGGCACGCAGTGCACGCCATAGCTCGTCCAGGACTACGAAGTAGTTCCGGCGCGGTTCCAGACCGGCGTCCGCGAGGGCGTTGGCAACGTTGACCGTGCCGAATCCGTAGGACCAGCACGCGAGCAGGATGGCGGCCTGCAGGTCCGTTTCGGTCTCGTCGATGCTGGAGACGTCGAAGACCACGGCCCGGTCGCGCTTCATGGGCTGGCTGGTCTGGCGGGAGAAGATTTCTCCCAGCTTGCCGCCACCGGTCAGACCGAGCAGGGTTGCCTCCAGTGCCCGTGTTTCCTGCAGGTAGATGTTCATGTCGCCACGGTCCAGTGCGACCTGTCGCAGCTCGTCAGGAGCGGAGACGATCACGTCCAGAAGGTCCTTCAAGACCGGGATACCCTCAAAGCGGTCATCGAGGACGCGCAAGGCGCGGTCCAGGATCGTTTGTTCCTGATCGGTGGGCGGGTTGTTCCGGCTGATCGTGATCAGCGAAACAACCATGGTCAGGCGGCGGCCGTGCGCGTCGGCACGGACGCGCGCTGCGTCTTCATGGTGGCCGTTGTCTTCAAGGAGCTGGGCGGCTTCAACAGCCTGACCAGGATCGAGGATGTTCAAGTATCCAACGCCGCGGCCGAGCCGGATGACCTGCCCGCCGAGTGCCCTGACGGCTTTGACGTGTTCTCCTTTGAGGTCACCAAGAATCAGGGGGTGGACTCCTTGTGCGGAGAGCCCGATGAACATCCGCCGGACGACAGTGGATTTGCCCAGCCCGGGCTTGCCCAGGATGAACGCCGAGGGGTTCGAAATCAGCCGGGCGCGCTGGAACCAGCTGATCGGGTCGCAGCAGACGGTGGCCTGTGTTTCCTCGTGACGTCCCATAGGGACACCGATCATGGGTGAGGAAGCACCGGAGGAAAACGGCCACAGCCCGCAGACCTGAACGGTTGTTCCCCGGTACTGCTTCACGGAGGGGACGAGCTGGGCCATGCCCCCGCCGCGACCCGGCCAGCCACGGGCACCCGGATCTGCCGGTCGGGGGTGCTTTTCCGCCTTCTTCGGCGTGGCCTTGGCCTGAGTAGTGCTGTGCTTCGAGGAGCGAGTAAAGAGTTTCGGGAGGGCCATTACAGTGCATCCTTAATCTCGGACGGGACCATGCTGTGTTCGGGCAGCACCAGGCCCAAAGGCAGGGACGCGGCGAACACCGTGTCCTGTGACCCGTAAGCGGGACGCAGCAACAACCTGGCGCTGCCGGAACTCTGTTCCACAGCAGCCACAGCGTCTGGAAGGCGTTCCCGGTCGGTCACGGTGGCCGTGACGACCACACCGAAGTTCACCAGCCCGGCACCTTTTGCTTCTTCCTGCGCGGTCTGTTGCGCTGACCGGGCATCAACCAAGGCACGGGCTGATGGCCGGTTTCCGGAAGTGATACGGACGTTGGCGTTGTTCTGATCCTGTTCCACCACGGCAGCGGCCCGAGCCGAATCCATCGGGCGGTAGAGCAGGGACACGCGCTTGCGGTCAATGTCCCCGTGCGGGGCCAGCAGCCGGGACAAAACCGAAGAGTTCACCGATCCACGCGGGGCACCTGTCATGGTCCATGACGCCGAGAAAGCGCTGTCGTGCCGGTAGTTCTCCCAGTTGGACTGGTGCGCGGTGGGTCCGACCTCGCCCCAGGTCAGGGAGACAGGGGAACCGGCCGCATGGGCTTCATCAATGATCAGCGCTGCGGGAGGATCGTAGGCGATCCGCACGAGTTCGCAGAGTTCCTGTGCTGTCGTCGGACGGGCGATGCCGGCGCCCGTGGACTGCAGCCGCGCCGAGAGGCCGGGGATCCGGGAGGCAAGGTCACGGGCGACTTCTTCCGGAGAGCGTTTCTTTGCCCCGGTACGGATAGCGGACTTGAACGTCAGTGATACCCAGGCGCGGACCGTTGCCGATCCTTCCGGATACGTGTCTACGACCTCGTGGAGCATTTCGCGGGCGAACTCGGGTGCGTTCGGGTCGATGTTCATCAGCACTTCGTTCCGCAGGCGGTAACCGGAGTCCGGGGCGGTCTCGATGGTGACGGCTGCGGCGTCGAGCCCTGCTTCATCAGCCAGTCCGGCGAGCCAGCCACCCCAGTTAGCGACCCACGCGTCGACTTGCTCCGGGTCCACCAAGGATGCCCCGTCAGGTTCGGTGGAGAAGATCACGGTGAAGTGGTTCGTGGTGGGCACGTGCAGCAGGGCGAAGGGGCGCTTGTAGGAATCAGTGAATTCGTACAGGGTCGACGTCGCGGCCAGTCCAGGGAGCTGGTACATGCCCCACGGAGTTACGCCGAGCGGGCCGGAACGGTAGAGATTCGTCCCCGAGGAGCGCGAGATTCTAAAAGCCAGCCGGGTTCCAGCGCGGTCAACAACGGACTGGCCATGCTTGTCCTTGACTGTCAGCAGCAGAGCACTGACCCCGGCAAAGGCAAGAACGCCCAGGCCGACGAAGAGGCCCCAAATGGCGAAGCTGATGATGCCCATCAGTAGACCGGCGAAGACAATTGCGGTGCCGATCGCGCCGAGGTTGGCCAAACCGGCTGAGCGCGGTACGCGCCAGTTCCCGTAGGACGGTTCTTTGTATTCAGTATTAATTGCTGCCACTGGGGCCCTCCCCGGTTGAATCCTGCGCGGTCTTTTCGATTGCCTGTGACGTCGCGGACGCCACCTTTGTTCCTGTAGCTACAGCCACGCCAGCCGGACCAGCTGCAGCTGCTCCGCCGCTCATTCCTGCCGCTGCCGCCCCGCCGCCTGCACCAGTTGCCGCTCCTGCAGTTCCAGCGGTCCCTGCCGTGCCGGCCTTGGCTGCTGCGGCCGTGCCAGCAGCTCCACCCGGACCCGTGGCACCAGGGATAGGCTGCCCTCCCCCGCCACGTGGGCCGGATGTTCCGTCGCTGCCCTTTGGCGAACTGCCGGTGTGCGTGCTCTGAGTGCTCTGCGTGGTCGTTGACGATGACGGGGTAGGTGAAGCATTGCCCCTGCCGCTCCCACCACGGCCAAGCGACACGGCACCTGTGGCAATGGCCCCAACAGCAGCACCTGCCCCTGCGCCACCGCCCGAGGCCACGGCCGCAACCAGCGGTGTGACAAAGCGCATCAGGGCGGGCAACGCAAAGAGAGCCACGACCATCAAGGTGAAGCCGGTGATGGATTGAATCAGTGCGTCTTTGCCGTCTCCGTTACCCATCAGCAGGAACGCGACCGAGTACACGATTGCGGCGGCTGGTTTGTAGAGGATGAAGGCGATAGTCCAGCCAACCGCTTTCTGGAACCATTGCTTACCCATCTCAGTGTTGGTAAACGAGGCTGTGGTCGGAAGGATGCCCGCAAGGATCACCAGCATGCCGCTGCGCACCACCATGAGGACTATCTGTACAAGGGATGCGATCAAACCAATCAGCCCTAGGACAATCAGGATAAAGACGCCGATACCTGTCTGGTTCGTCAGGACCAGTAACTTCATTGACTCGGCGAAGCCCTTGCCGTCCGTGGAACGGTTGATGACGGCCACTGCCAGTGCATCTGCCGCAATCACCAGAATGGAGATGACTCCCAAGCCCACGCCTGAAACCAAGGTCAGCGTAATGAGGGAACGAAGCAGGTCTTTGAGTGGTGCGCCGCGCTGCTCCCAGATAAGCCTGATGCCACCGAGAATCACCGCAAGGACGGCCAAGGCAAGCGTCCACGGCATCAATTCACTGTTGACGACGGAAACAACCGGGCTTGGCTCTGAACCGCCCTGACTCGTCAGGTTCACCGTGGGCATGGAGACCCAGAAGGTGGACAGAGTCGTCACCATCTGGCTCATCCCCTCCATGATGGCCTTAGCAAGATTGTTGATGGTGTCGTCCGCTATCCCGGCAACGACTTCCCCGGCACCTTCCTTGGCTTTGCAGGCCAAGTCCCAGACTTCACATGCCATGTCAGACCCCGGTCCAAGGGATGAATGAACTCAGGTCGCTGATCTGACGGACAGTTCCTCCGCCTGCGGCGGGCATGTCCAGTTTCCAGTCGCCGGCTTCCCAGAGCAGCGATGTTGAAAGTGCACCGTATCCGCCGTCCTCGGTCCTGAAAGCAAGTTCCACAACTGCCGCCGTTGGCGAATACGAGTGGATGATGAAGCCTGCGATCTGGAGCTTCGGAGCGCTGCCACCGCCGACGTCCTTGCCCTCGTTGATGGCCTTTACCGCTTTGTCCCGGGTTGGGCTGTCAGCGGCAAGTTCCAGGTAGACCTGTTTTGCATAGCCGTTGAACGAAGCTGCCCAGATGTTTGCTGTGGCATAGAGAGCCCCTGTAGGCGACTGCGCGAAGCACGAACGCAAACCGTCCTTACCTGCCGTGCCAGGTCCTGCAGTTGAAGGATCCGTCGGGACGGCCATGGTTCCGACCAGCTCCCATTTGGACTTGGGCGCTGAACCCAGCGCTGTTTCCTTGCTGGCAGGCAGGCCGCAAACGCTCTTGCCTGCCGCAGCGCTACCGCTGGGTATGGCTGTGGCCGGGCTGCTGGACCCTGTTGGGGCCGGTTGGGCGTTTCCCTCCCCTTTGGGGAGCAGAAAGATCACGACGGTTGCTGCGATCAGCGCGACCACCAGCGCGGCAGCAATGATGAAACCGGGTTTGGTGAACGGATTGCTTTCGGTGGTGCTCTCTGTTGACTGGCTCAAGGTGAACCTCCCGTTGTTGGTGCTGGCTTAGACGAAGGCGCGGACGATGCCTGCGGCACCGGTGATGATGATGCAGCCCAGCAAGACCCAGCCGAGCTTGGCGAGGGACTGGCCGCCTTCGCCGCGCTGGAGCTGGATGACCATGGTGATGCCGACGATGATGACGCCGAGAACACCCAGGACAAGGCCGATACCGGAGGCCCAGTTCAGGACGGTGAGCAGTCCGCCGGCTTCGGCGGGAACGACCGGGGTGGGGTTGGGGATAACGCCGGAGGGAAGTGCGTAGTTCATGGTGGGACCTTTCAATGGGTGGTGTGTGGGTTGGTTTCGGTAACCAGTGCAGTTACGTCGGTGATGAAGCGTTGGTATTCACGGGCTGCTGGTGTGGCGGTGGAGTCTCCGTGCCGCCATGCCTCGACCCAGGGAAGGGTCCAGAGGCGGGGCGCTCCCCCGCCGACGATGGCCGTGAAGTCGCGGAGCGCTTTGGGTGTCTTTCCCGGCGCATCCGCGAGGACGGCGAGGCCGAGCAGGTCTACAGCAGGTGCGGCTCCTGAGGCCCATTGGGTCAGGGCGCTTTGAGCTGTTGTGAGGCCGCGCATGTCTGCGCGGCAGACCAATAGCACGCGGGGCTTGCTGCCGTTCTGCAGGACGGGCCAGCAGTGCCCGGTGGGGCGTGCCCCGTCGAGCAGGTCTGCTGTGCGGCTTTCGCCGGCTCCGCCATGGCTGCCGACAACCCAAAGGGCTGCAGTACCGGTCATGGTGCGGCTGGCCAAACGATCTGCGGTGTCAGGTTCGACCATGCCCTTGAGTGGTGTGCTGATCACAGCAGCGGGCGGGACGTGCACATCGGTTGTGTCTTCTTCGATGCTCTCGGCCGGGCTGGTGACCCAGGGGTTCAATGACAGTTGCATGGTTCCTCCTTTCTTTCAGTCGGTGTGGATGGGTTAGAAGCCCTTGGCGACGGCGGCCGCTGCGGCCAGCCATGCCCGTTGGGTTGCGGGCTGGAGAGCTTCGTAGCGGATGGGGCCGTTGACCAGAGCGGGATCGTAGGGGATGCGGACAACGGCGCGCACCAATGGGGCGAACCCGTCAGCGATCCGTTGGGCTTCGGCCTTTGCCCGCTTGAGGGCGTCGCCGGTCATGCCCCTCCGAGCATCTGTGGATTCGGAGACGATGACGACGGCGTTGCGTGCCAGTTCAGCGTCGTGGCCACCACGGGATTCCAGCGTCTGCAGGGTCAACCGGGCGGCTTCGGCGCGGTCTTCCATGGCAGTGACCGGGACGACGAGCTGGTCCGTGTGGTGGATCATGCGCCGCCAGTTGGCTGACCGGGCTGTGTTGCCGGAGTCCATGACGATCATCCGGTAGTACTTCGTGGCGACGCGGTGGACGATATCAACTTCCTCGGCGGTGACCTCGTGGTCGCCTTCCTCGTTCTCATCCGAGCGCAGCACGTCGAACTTGTCTGCCGTTTGGTGGTGCACGAAGTGCGCCAGATCGGCGCTGTTTGCTTCCGGGGACAAGAGTCTGGTCGAAGAGTCCACCAAGTCCAGAACGCTAGCGTTGTGCGGTCCCTGTTCGGTGCGCCAACCCAGAGTGCCCTGGGACTCGTTGTTGTCCCACGCCAGCACCGGGCCGCCTCCGTAGCGGGCGAAGACGGCGCAGAGGTTTACTACGGTGGGCGTCTTGTTAGCACCGCCCTTGCGGTTGACGACAGCGATCTTGCGCGGACCGGGCCAGTGCTGGCTTACCGTGCGGATATCTTCACGCTCTGAGAGTTCTTCGGCAGAAGGATCCATCCGGAATCCAAGGCGGGTCAGGCTTCCACGCCAGCCCTGTGTTGCGGGTTCCAGCACCGGAGCGCTGACCAGGAAGGAGGTTTCCTTCAAGCTGCGGCGGGTCAAAGGTTCCTCCGACGCGGCTACAGCTGCCTGCGGCACTTCCGCATCGGTGATCCGCTGCCCGTTCGAGCTGGTGACCTCAGACGCGGCCGGGACGTCGGCGTTTACTTCGGGATCCACGGGAGTGGGCGGCCACGGCTGACGGTCCACTGCCGCTGCCGTCTGTTCGACGGTCGCGGGCTGTGCGGGAGCAGGGATCGGTTCCGGGGACGTTACGGGGACTGTTTCAATGACGGCCGGTGCTGCGGTCTCGGGCGTGGTCGCGGGGGCCTGCGTACGGCGTCGTGCCGGGCGCGGTTCGTAGGAGACGGATTCGATCTTGTTGTCTGGGTGGACGATCAGTTCGCCGTGTCCTTCGGGGTCCTCGATCTGGACCCTTACCGGGCGCTGTAAGGTTTTTGCTTCGCCCACAACGAGAGCCAGAGCGTTGTTGCGGAGGTCCTGCAGGGTGTCCCCGTCGGGGACGACGCGGGAGTTACCGGCGACGACGACTTCGGCGGTTCCGTTGTCGCGGACGATGGCCTTGATGTTGGGAAAGGCCAGGACCTCAGTTGGTGTTGTACCCATGAACTTTCTTCCTTTACGTGTGAGAGGTGAAGAGGGGTTAGGCGCTTAGGACGTTGGTGGTGTCAGTCGGTTGACCTTCCACGGCGCGTCCTTGCCCGTGCGGAGCAGCTGCACTGTGTAGGTCCCGGCGTTGGTCGGGACAGTGGCGGTGACGCCGTAGCCGTTGGATTCATCGACGGTCAGCTTGGCTGGGCCGGTGACGCGGTTGGCTGGGATGTTGGCCGGGTCCACCGCTGAGTAGTCGGCGGTGGCCTGCGGGGTGAGCCAGCGGGCAAGATCGTCGGCCCACTGCTGGTCACCTACGGTCGGGCGGGCGAAGTCGGCCATGGCCTTCTGAGCGACGTCCACGGCCTGATCCTTGCTGGCCTGATCCCAGGAGATGCCAATAGTGGGAGGCACGGTTCCGCCCGGTGCCTGTGGGCCGCTGTCGACACTCAGCGAGACCGGGGCCGAGGGTGTGGCCGTTGTCTCCGTCGGTGCCGGTGTGGTGTTCGAGGCTGGTGCGCATCCGGCGCACAGCAGAGCTACCGCTGCAATGAGGGCCAGGGGCTTTTTCACTTCTTCTCCTCTTGGTTGGGCAGGTACAGGAACGCGGACGGGACACTGCTTTTGACGGTCCGGGTGTAGTAGTTGTGGTCATCCGGGGGCGGGTTGCCGTTGTAGCCCTCTTCGACGTAGGTCCCGTCGTCCTTGACTTCCTTGACCACGGCCACGTGACCGAACGTCGGGTCCGATCCCCCGGTGCCCGGTGCGTACCAGACGACGGCACCAACGCGGGGCGAGCTTCCGGTGGGCCAGCCCTTGGCGTCCCAGCCGGCCTTCCACGTCAAAGCAGAACCGAGGCCCTGCCCGTCCGGGCGGAAGTTGCCGTTGAGGTACTTGAACGGTGCGCTGGTTGAGCCCATCTGCTGGTTGACCCGCCATAAGGCGAAGTCGACGCATTCGCGGTAGAACATGCCCAAAGGTGAAGCCGCAGCTGAGCCTGCCCCGACCTGCAACCAAGTCGGAGAGTCCTTCCACGGGTAGTCATCCCCGGCACCGGACTTCCCCGGGATCCCGCAGCCGCCGCCTTCAACGGAGAACTTCCCGTCCGAGAGCGCCTGGACAATCTTGACCGCTTCGGGCCAGTACTTCTGATAGTGATACGGGTCCGCGTTGCGCTGGACCTTGTTACCGGCAATCGTCGGCTCAAGCAGCTCCCAACCCGGTACGGCCTGCAGTGCCTTGATGAAGTTCGTAGCACTGATAGTCGGGTCCATGCGGTCCGTGTAGGAGCCCCACGCGCCGTTGTCGCGCTGCTGGAATAAACCACGGGAGTCCGGGCCGGGACCGTCGCCGTAGTCCAGCACACGCAGACCTGACTCCCCCAGGGCCACCATGATGCTGATGGTCTGGCCCTTTACAGAGAGGTTCAGCGCTTTACCGGCGCCCATGACAGCAGCGGCGTTCTTCAACTGCTCAGCGGAATACCCATTAACCTTTGTGTTGCCGTCAACAACAACGGACACAGGGCCGCAATCGGCAGCAGCGGGCTTGGCCGGGGCCAGCAACAGGATGAAGGAGAAGATCAGCCCGAAGAACAGGCTGGGGATGGCAACAAGTGCCACCAAGCGTAGTGACTTACGACCCATCACGAACGTGCCCCGCAGGCTGCCGTTCTAGGCTTCTGCACTTGATCGAACAATGCACGTTCCAAGGCCGTGGACGTCCACGAATACAAATACAGATCCTTTGGCACTCTGCCCTCCCCCTGGAACATCGCTTCAACACTTACCAGCCGCCACCGACTTAACTCCATCGATTGGTACAGCCCGCATTGTCCACAGTTTTCGACAAAAACGCTTGTCAAGAGCCTCGAGCATGTGGACATCCAGTCGCATGCCGTCTCATGTGAGTCTCTTGCCTGTGTCACGGTTAAGACATTACCGTAAAACGACATTAAATGTTGTCTATCAAGAAACGTAGAGAAACGGTAGGAAGTGACAAAATGATGGGATGCCCCGTTACATTCGCCCGCCTAGCGCCCTCCCGAGGGACGTAGAGATGGCCATCGAATCCTTCGGGACGATGTTCTCGCGCGCAATCCTGCGCCACTTATCACTCCATGGCCCTACCGGAGCCGCGGACTTGGCCCGAGAACTCGGGACAGACTCCAACACGGCGCGGCGAGCCCTGCGGGCACTAGAGGAAGCCGGCTTGGTCACCGCGGATGCCCCGGCCGGACAACGACGTGGCCGTGTTGTCACATTCGCGATCCAGCCAGAGCGCTTAGAGAGCCTGTTGGCGGCACTGAAGGACTACTTGCTAGGACATTAAGTGTTCTTACTGGCGACACGCCGTGAACGATACCGGTACCGGCCCGAAGATTAAGCAAGGATTTGGAGCATGAGCGCAAATCCTCAGTACACCACTCCAAAGCTGGACGGTCATCGTGTCGCCTTGCGTGGGCGGCTATACCCGGATCAGCACAAGCGCGCCCATGAGGCAGCCAACGCGCACGGACTGTCTTTGAGTGACTATGTTGGTGCGCTCATTGATCGCGACAACGGTCTCCCTAACAAGCTCGACGACCCAAACCAGGGGAGTTTGCCTATCGCTAGGGCAAGTTAAAAGCAGAAGGCCCGCACGTGGCGGGCCTTCGTCTAAGTATTCGTTCAGATCCAGTTCTTGGCGGGGCCAGATCTGAACTATTCATCACCCACAGGCTGTGGGTGCCCTTTGCTTTACCTAAAAGAAAAGGAACTGCTGCCCTTTATGGTACCGGATGCTCTTTCGGCGTCAACGCACGCGCTTGCGAGTGTCGCCCCTCAAACCACCCCTGAGCAGGCTTGGGCTCTTGCTCCTCTCATAGCCGGGGAACCCTCACTCAGATTCGGTAGATGGATCGGATCCAGGTTCCAGTACCCGCGCCCGACTCACCGTGCCAAGATCACCAGACGGTTGCCCGAGCGTCCGGCGGCGGTCATGATCCACGGGGCAGATGGCCGTGTCGCGACTTTGTGCTTGGATCTTGATACATCGAAAGCCCTCAAAGAGGTCGTTGACGCCGACGCCCTTCGACTGGGCAAACTGCTTCAGGAATGTGGCCTGGCATTCATAGAAGATTTCTCTCCGAGCGGCGGCCGACACCTGTACATCCCGCTCCGGGAACGCTTGGATGGGCCTGCCGCCCGCGAGCTTGTCGAGGCACTGGCTCTGCGATCCACGAGCCTGGACCCCAGCCCTCACCAGAACTTAAGCGATGGCTGTATCCGCGTCCCAGGATCCCGTCACAAGTCGGGCGGCTATCAAACGCTTATTACCCCTTTATCTGTTGCATACGACTACCTGCGTCGAAGGAATCCACCGTTAGCGGTGTTGGCCCTCAAGGCCGCTCTCGCGCCGGAATTGAAGCGCCTCCAGGCGCGCAAAGCACGGCAAGCCAAGACAGCCTCCGCTCAGCGCACATCAGCTGGTCTGTCGCTGCCGCCGAACGCCGGCGGCGACTCTCCTCTACGCAGGATCGCCCGTACAGGGCTCTACGACACCTCGCGGTACAAGAGCCCTTCTGAGGCCCGGATGGCCGTCCTAAACCACTTCGCGGCCTGCGGCTGGACCCGAGAACAGGTGGAGAACGAACTCAAAGGGCAATTCCCCGGGCTCGCTGCTCTCTACAGCAGTGCCAACAAGCAGAAGCGGCTACTGGCACTCGAGTGGACCAAAGCGCAGACCTACGTCAACGCTGCAAAGCCAAAAACTCCAGCATCTAGATCAAGGGAACAGATTGCCCTTATTAACAACACAAGCCCAACAAAGCTCACAGGGGGGGCACACACCTCTAGCCGTCGCGCGATCCACCAGCTCGTTAACGACCTGGAGAACATCGTCTACGCGGTACTAGACCATCGCCTTCAAGCTCGTGGCCGGGAAGGCCTGAGCTTGAGGCTTCTTATGCGCGGATTGCTGGGTTACATGCGTGCAAAAGAAACTGATGTCTTGGATGTGGGCTGCCGCACGCTGGCTGCCGCCATGGGCAAACACCACGTGACGATCGCAAGGCTTCTGCCCGTACTGGCCAAAGAATCAGACGGGATTGTCACGAAGATTGCCGATGCAAGGCGCAAGGCCGCCGACATTTACCTGGTCCAACTGCCCGAGCACTTCAAGCAACTTGCCCGTGAATTGACTTGGAGAAAGGGAAGAGTGCACGCGATTCGCCCTGTCTTTCGGGCGCTAGGAGATTCAGCAGCACTCGTTTATGAGGCCATCGAACGAGGTCGATACTCCCCCACTACTGCCGACCTCGTACGGCTGACTGGTATCAGCCGTAATGCCACGACGAAGGTGCTGGCAGAAATGGAAGCCATGGGCATGGTTCGTAGAATCGGACGCCAATGGAGAACCACCTCAATTAGCCTCGGCGGTCTTGCTGTCCGGCTGGGGGTACTGGAGGAATATCAAGCCCAAGTTAGCCGTAACCGTCGGGACCGAGCTGCTTGGCACGCATATTTAGATCGCTTTGTGGACCGTACTTTGGAAGAGGTCGATTTGTTTGACCCGGATCGAGAAGATCACTGGATACCGCCAGATGACGAGAGTATCTGGCATGCAGCATAAGCGTGTGTGATTGTGCTTGGTGGCCGGACGTCGCCAAAAAAAGAGCAAATGCGTCGCAACAGTGGATGGCGTGTTGTCCTTTAGATGAGTCGTTGTTACGGACTCCACTTCTCATGCGCGGACTGGCGGCTTATCCCTAGGGCAGAACCGATAAGCGCCCAAGACACACCGGCTCTCCTTGCAGAGGCCACTCCCCTGTCCACACGGCGTGCGGCTTCTTCGGCTGCTCTGACGGCGGCACTAAGTTCCGAAATGGCTGCAGCGGGAAAGGCGTGTTTTTCCCATTCAAGACGGAGAGCTTCTTCGACGGCGACTGAGGGCACAGCGAAGCCAAGTGAGGGCAGGTACGCCAGGCGCTTCGAAAGAGCCGCCCGTCGCGACGTATCAACTCTGGACCAGCGAGGGCCTCTCCAACCGCACGTGCAGGCGGCACACCATCCCACGATTTGATCGTCAGGCACCATTTCGTGTGTCTTGATGCGTGGGTGGCGCGGAAAGTCTCCGGATATACCCTCCACTGCGACAACACCCATACGAACATCCTCAGAGACACGGCCGTCTGGAATGATGGCGCTGAGACTCCCCTCGTGAAGCCCGTCTCGCATGTCCCATCTCATTGGTGGCCAACTCTCTGTGCTTCTACGCCTTCGCCAGGATGGCAGGCCCATCTAGATCGATGTCAGGAAATCCTGACATTAAGCTAGATGAGTTCTCCAATCCCCTCTCACTTGTCCACGCGGCGCTCATGTTTCGGCTTTCAAATGCTATCGAAACGATACTGAAATGCTTGCAAACGAATATCCAAACCACAGCCTCAGGTGCTCTACCTGGCTCAGGGGTCGCCTGAGGCGCGATGCGCTGTGGGCCCTGGAGCTGGTGCGGCTTGTGGTATCAGATCAGTATCAAAGTGCTAGTGGTTTGGTATGGATGCTGGCCGGCGTCCATTCAACGCCGCAGAGTAGCGCTTCGTTTGATATGAGTCAGTTTGATATCACTTTGATAGTGATATCAAGCTAGTATCATTTCCGCTCTCGCTCAGTGTGGGCTTGATGCTTCGATTGAGCCACTCCCAGCATGATTGGTTGACTTGTGGGCAGGGGTCACCTGAGGCGCGATGCGCTGTGGGCCCTGGAGCTGGTGCGGCTTGTGGTATCAGATCAGTATCAAAGTGCTAGTGGTTTGGTATGGATGCTGGCCGGCGTCCATTCAACGCCGCAGAGTAGCGTTTCCTAGGTCGTCAATCTGTTTGATATCACTTTGATAGTAATAGTTTTTTGATATCACTACCAAAGTGATATCAAAGAGCTAGCGTGTCGCTAGCTATCTGATACCTTGCTGACGCTAGTTTGGAAGGATGATCATTGTCGTTGGAAGTGAAAAGGGTGGCGTAGGGAAATCCACTGTCGTCACGAATCTTGCTGTAGAGCTCGCTAAACGGGGGAGGCGGGTGGCCGTCGTAGACGGTGATCGCCAGCGTTCCACGGCGCGGTGGGCTGTGGACCGGGAAGAGGCAGGCCATCAGCCCCGTATCTTCGTGGTTGAAAAGCTTGGCAGCTTGCATGAGACCCTGCGTGAACTTGATGAGGGATACGACGTCGTCTTGGTTGACGTCGCGGGGAAGGACAGTAAAGAAATGCGCACGGCTATGACTGCAGCGCATCAGCTCTTGGTCCTCACTCAGTCGAGTCAGTTCGATCTGGATACCCTCGTGACTGTTGACAAACTGATTGAAACAGCGCGTGACTTCAACCCGGAATTGCGCGTTCGTGGTGCCCTAACGCGCGTGTCAACCAACGCTTTTGAGTCCGAGAGCGCTGATGCAAGGGAATACCTGTCTGACTACCCCAGCATCGAGCCGCTTAGGACGGTCCTGTACGAAAGGAAGGCTTACAGGGATGTCGTGGGGGAGGGGCTTGGCGTCGTTGAGTGGAAGAACCCAAAGGCGGCGAGGGAGATTCGCGGGTTGGTAGAGGAGTTGATGGGCTAGTGGCAATCAAGAAGCGTTCCGCGTCGGATAGAGCCAGGGACGAAGCGATCGAGGCTTTCGGCAATGGAGCGGAGCCTTTGCTTGCACAACCAATTGTGGGTATTGACCGCAATGCTCCAGTGAGGCCGAAGGTGACTCCCGAACTGAGCGATTCCAGGGATAAGGGAAATCCCAGGACAATGCTCCTTCGCTTCGACGAGGATCGCGAGTTGGTTGATCTGTTGGCTGTAGTAGCAAAGCTGGAGGGAAGGAAAAAGCATCCCATGGCATTGCGAGCTCTGAGGATTGGCTTGGAGCAGGTCCGCGACAGTTATGAGTGAGCCCATTCCCTAACGGGATGCATTCAACTTGATATCATTTTGATATTTATTTGATAGCTTTCCTCAAGTGAACATCCCAGCAGATCATGGTGGGAATCGGCCGTGACAAGCGAATACCTTCGATCCCCGCTAGCGTGACCTTCGATGCAGAAGAAGGTCACCAGGGGGAGTAGTCCATGGCGGGACGTAAGAAGCAGACTATTGGCCAGCTGAGCTTCGAGGCTCTGTGGGCGGCACCAGAGGAGGACCGTGATGAACAAGTACGGCAGGCAGGCTCAGGAAGCCTGGAAGATAGCCAGCCCGACGCGCTACAGCCAGATACAGAACCCGGACGAGTTCTTCACGAATCTGGGGGAGCAGGCCCAGGAACAAGTGGACGAGCTGCAGATCAAGATCGCGGGCCAGGACCCGAAAGGGGAGGGGTTTCTGGAGAAGTTGGGCCGGTTGAACGCGGCCCGGAACCAGGCCGAGGAGATGGTCCGGTACGAACTGCTGTCGCCCCCGGAGACGGAGGACGAGGAGGACGAGTACGAGAACCCCAGCATCAAGGAATACCTGGATTGGAAAGCCGAAGCGGAGGAACTGCGCCGACAGCTCTAAGCAGGACACGGACCAGCTTCAGGCCCGTCTCCCAGGATGACCTTGCGCCGTCCGGTGCGCGGAGTCGCATCAGGGCGAACCTTGAAGCCCTCGAGGTGCTTCAAACGCTGCAGGCCGAGAACCGGCCAGCCACAGAAACTGAAAAGACGGCGCTGGCACGGTGGGGGAGTTGGGGAGCGCAAGGCGTCTTCCAAATCTTTGATGAACCCCGCGAGGAATACGCAGGGGACCGCGAACACTTGCGCAGCCTCCTGACCGAGGCCCAGTACGACGCAGCGCGCCGCACCACGATCAACGCCCACTACACCGACGCCGCCTACGTGAAGGCCATGTGGGAGGCCGTGCAGGAACTCGGCTTCGATGGCGGCACCGTCCTGGAACCGGGATCCGGCGTCGGAACCTTCATCGGCTTCGCCCCCGAGAACGCCGAAATGACCGGCGTCGAGCTGGACCCGACCACCGCCGCCATCTCCCAAGCCCTCTACCCCGAGGCCACTGTCCGGGCGGAGTCCTTCGCGGACACCAAACTGCCCACAGGCCATTTCGACCTCGCCATTGGCAACGTGCCCTTCGCCAACGTCACCTTGCACGATCCCCGCCACAACGCCGGGGGACACTCGATCCACAACCACTTCATCCTCAAGTCCCTGGAACTGACCCGCCCGGGCGGCATGGTGGCCGTGCTGGCATCCAGCTTCACCCTGGACGCCACGAACCCGGCAGCCCGCCGGGAAATGAACCAATTGGCCGATCTCGTGGGTGCCGTCCGCCTGCCCACCGGCTCGCACCGCAAAGCAGCCGGCACCGACGCCATGACCGATCTGCTGATCTTCCGGCGCAGGGAACCCGGGCAGGAACCGGCCTCCACACTCTGGGAAACCGTCAGCGCCCGCAGGATCGACGGGAGCATCACCCGCCTGAACTCCTACTTCGATGAGCACCCCGAGCGCTTGTTGGGGGAGCTGCACGTGGCCCACGGCATGTACGGGGCCGAAACCCTCCAACTGACCACTGATGACCTCTCCGCCGTCCCGGAACGCCTGGAAACAGTGCTGGCCGACGTTGTGGCCGAAGCCAAGTCCGCTGGACTGGTCATCACCGAACGCACCGCAGAACAGGAACGCCAACGAGCCGCCTACGTCCCGGCAGCAGCCACGGAATGGGAGGGCCACATCAGCGCCAAGGACAACGGCTTTACCGTTGTCGAAAACGGCTCACACACCGAACTCGCCGTTCCCAAAACCCAAGCCGCCGAACTCCGCGCCCTGCTGGGACTCAGGGACGCCGGACGGAAGCTCCTCACCGCAGAAGCCGACAGCCGCGACGACACCGCCGACATCGACACGCTCCGCGACGAGCTGAAGGCCGCTTACGGCCAGTACGTAGACACCTACGGGCCGATCAACCGCTTCACCCTCCGGCCCACCGGACGCGTCGATGAAGAGACGCGGGAGCCCATCCAGGCCCGCAGCACACCCAGGGCCGTGTCCATCCTCGGCCGTGACCCGTTCGGGCCTTTGGTCAAGGCATTCGAGAACTTCGATGAAGCCACGCAGACCGCCACCCCGGCTGCTTTGTTGACCAGCCGCCAAGTCCAGCCCCGCCGACCTGTCCTCGGCGTCGACACTGCTGAAGAAGCCCTCACTGTCACGCTCGACACCGTGGGTGAGGTTGATCTGGACTACGCCGCCTCTTTGCTCGGCATCAGCCGCGAGGAAGCGCGCGCGGCCATGGGGGAGAGCATCTACCAAGTGCCCGGACCGGACGAAACCTTCCAGACCCGGGCGGAATACCTCTCCGGGAACGTTCGCGAAAAGCTGGAAATCGCCCAGGCCGCCGCCCTTGCTGACGAACGGTTCAAGGCCAACGTCCAGGCCCTTACCGAGGCCATTCCGGAACCGTTGCGGATGGACGAAGTGGAAGCACGCCTTGGTGCTGTCTGGATCGACGCCGGAACCCATCAGGAGTTCGTTCGCGAAATCCTCAACGACCCTTATGCCACTGTCTCCAGCGCGGCCGGGTCGATGTGGGACGTCAAGGCCAACCGGCACACTCTCGCGGCCACGAGTAACTGGGGCACCCAGCGGATGCCCGCCTCGGACGTCCTCAAGCAGGTCCTCGAACAAAGGCCCGTGCGCGTCACTGACGAAGGCGAAGACAAGCGCCGGGTCCTGAACCCTACTGAGACTGCAGCCGCGCAGGAAAAGGCGCAGTTGCTGCAGGAACGGTTCAGTGAATGGGTGTGGGAGGAACCCGAACGCGCCAACCGGCTCATCGACGAGTACAACCGTCGCTTCAACTCCATCGTGCTCCGGGACTACAGCACCGAGGGGGAGCGGTTGACCCTGCCGGGTATGGCCAAGGACTTCTCCCCGCGCCCGCACCAGCGTGCAGCCGTGGCGCGGATGCTCTCCGAACCAGCTGTCGGCCTGTTCCACCAGGTCGGGGCCGGCAAGACCGCAGAGATGGTCATGGGCGTGATGGAACTGCGCCGACTGGGCATGGTGAACAAGCCTGCCGTGATCGTCCCGAACCACATGCTTGAACAGTTCGCCCGTGAATGGCTCCAGGTCTACCCGCAGGCGCGGATCCTCGCCGCCTCTTCAGCTGACCTTGCCGGTGACAAGCGGCGGCAGTTCGTTGCCCGTGCAGCGGCGAACCAGTGGGATGCCGTGATCATGACCCGTACAGCGTTTCAGCGTGTGAGCCTCAGTCCGGAATCCGAGGCCGCTTACATCAACAGCGAAATCGCCCAAATGCGTTCTGACCTGGAGGCGGCCAAGAACAATGGGCAGGACAACGGCCGTGCCAACGCCAGCATCGTCAAACGCCTGGAAAAGATGGTTCTGTCGCAGGAAGAACGCCTCAAGGCCAAGCTGGACAGCCCTGCCGATCCGGGGATCAGCTTCGAGGAAACCGGCATTGACTACCTCGTTGTGGACGAGCTGCACGACTACAAGAACTTGGAAACACCGTCGAACATCCCCGGTGCCGCGATTACAGGCTCAGCTCGCGCATCCGATCTTCACATGAAGACCGAGTTCCTGCGCGAGCGGGAAGGTCGGCGCGTGATTACCGGTGCCACGGCAACACCGATCGCGAACTCCGTCACGGAAATGTACGTCATGCAGCGCTACCTGCGCCCGGACCTGCTCCAGGCAGCAGGGATCAAGGACTTCAACACCTGGGCCGCCACGTTCGGGCAGGTCGTTGAGGAAATGGAACTCTCCGTAGCCGGCGGTGACCGGTTCAAACTCAAGAGCCGGTTCGCGAAGTTCCAAAACGTCCCCGAACTGCTGAAGATGTTCCACACTTTCGCCGACGTCAAAACCGCCGAAGACCTCAAACTGCCGGTCCCGGCTCTCGCCCCGCGGGACGGGGACGGGCTCCGCCAGCCGAACATGCTCGCCGTCGAACCAAGCCCTGAGCTGCGTGACTACATTCAGGACATCGGCAACCGTGTCGACGCCATCCAACAACGACTGGTGGCCTCTGAGGAAGACAACATGCTCAAAGTCTCCTCGGACGGCCGCAAAGCCGCCCTGGACATGAGGCTGGTGGATCCCGCACTGTTCCAGCACGGACCCACCAAAATCAGCACCACAGCCGACCTGCTGGCCAGCGTGTACGAAGAACACAAAGACCGCATCTACACGGACCCCTCCACCGGGGAACCGGACCCTGTGCCCGGTGCCCTGCAGCTGGTCTTCTGTGATTTCGGCACGCCGTCGGAGAAGTGGAACGTCTACGGCGAACTCAGAGACCAACTCCGCCGCCGGGGCGTGCCCGAACACATGGTCCGGTTCATCCACGAAGCCAAGAACGACAACGAGAAAGGCCGCCTGTTCGCAGCCGCCCGTTCGGGACAAATCGCCGTGCTCGTTGGCTCAACCTCGAAAATGGGTGTCGGCACGAACATTCAAAAGCGTGCCGTGCACCTGGTGGACATGGACGCCCCGTGGAGGCCGGCCGACGTCGAGCAACGTCACGGCCGCATCCTGCGCCAAGGCAACCTGAACCCCGAGGTCCGTATCTCCCAAGTCGTCACCAAGGAGTCCTTCGATTCCTTCATGTGGCAAGGGCTGGAACGGAAATCCCGGTTCATCAACCAGATCATGCGCGGACGTCTCGACGTCAGGGAAATCGAAGACATCGGGGACAACACCCTGAACTTCGCCCAGGCCAAAGCCATCACCAGCGGAAACCCCTTGGTGCTGGAAAAGGCCGTCGCGGACCAGGAACTGGCCCGCCTGTCCCGTTTGGACCGGGCGTACAACCGCAACCTGGTCGCGGTGAACCACACCAAACGTGGAGAGCAATCAGCGGCTGACGCAGCAACCCAGGACCTGCCGCTGATCCACGCCGCGGTGGCCCGGACCGTGGACACCACCGCGGATGCCTTCAAAGCCACCATCGGCGGCCAGACCTTTGACAGCAGGAATGATGCTGCCGAAGCTCTCCGGGCATGGGCAGGCAGGCAGGGACACCGGCTCATGAACCTCTACGGATATGACGAGCTGGGCACCATCGCTATCCTTGGTGGCCATGAACTCCGCGCCAAGCTCGTCCCCGGACGGGAACTGGACCACGCGACAGTGGAAGTCCGCGTCGAAGGCGTACCCAGAGCCACAACCCAAATATCGCGAAAGGGTCTGCTCTCAGCTGACCTTGGAACGATCAGACAACTCGAAAACAGGGTCTCATCCCTGCCACGGCTCGCCGCTGAGGTCGAAACACGACGTCAGGAAGCACTCGCTCGTGTAGAGCAAGCCGAGAAAGCAATGGCTGAGCCGTTCAAGCACGCCGATGCACTGAAAGCCGCGCAGGCGAATTCGGCACGTATCGACCAGCTCATGGCCGACGCATCAAAACCGGAAGAACCACAGCAGGCCGAACCCGGCCAGGGCCTCGACCCACGGCTGGAGAAAATGCAACGCCTCATGAAAGCGTCATTCCCGCAGTCGCCCGGTGTGGCGGCCACGGCGGCCGCCACCGTAGCGACTACGCATCGAGCATCGGACCAACACCGTCGACAAGAGTCCGACTACGGACGCTAGAGCCGCACAAACAAGAGCCCTGCACAGCAATACGCTGTGCAGGGCCTTGTTACCGACGATTCTATCTAGCTGGATATATCCGGGAAAAAGGCCGTGATCTTCTGCTGCAAAGCACGCGAACCTTCTGCGGGGTCCCACTCAACAAGATGAACGCCCTGGATGCTCAAATCCCTGATAAGTTCTTTGGCTTTGCCAGTGTGAGCTTTCAGTGCCGGTGGACGGGTGATGATGACGGCACCGGATGCGCCTATCTGATTCTTAAGCTCGTGAAGGCGGTTGCCGGTGTTCACAAGTGGGAGTATTCCGGTAACAGATAGCTTCACTTCTACAAGTAGCTTGCATGATCCAGATTCAATTAGGGCATCTGCCCGGGGATCGGCGAGGGAAAAGTTTGAATGCACGGATTCAAAACTGTCTCGCAGAGCCCGTTGGACGTTTTCTTCATAGTCGTAGGAGTACAGCGCACGACGTGCGGTCCTGCTTGAATGGGAGTCCTCCGGTAATACTGAAAGTAGGGTGCGAAGGGATTCTGCTTCTGTGGCGTCCATGCGCGGCCCGTCTGAGGTTTCGGATCCGTCCCGTTCCAGAGAAGGTGCGTCTCTGAAGAAGTGCTCGAAGATCCCGGCCACGGCAGCATTCTGGAAGTCCGCCCGCGCAGACTTCGAAAGCGCTGTCATGAGGTTATAAGCCAACGATTTCGGCAGTCGTTCCGTGGCCTTCGCGTCCTTGTCAGCATCTTCCTCACCCGACGAAACGATCCGATCCGTAACCCACTCAAACTGTTCCCACCACGCATCATCTTCAGTCTTCTGTTTTGTGTGTTTCAGCTGTCTGTTCAGAGACCACGCCCCGATCACCGCAGCAATGACAGCAAATAGGCCTGCCATTGCGGGACTCGTAACGAAACGATCAATAAGTGGACCCCAGTCGTAGGACGAAGAAGGCCACTTCCACAGCGAAAACAGGACGACTGCATGAACAGTAATAGCCACTAGGAAGACAATGAGGTAGGTGCATAAGACGGTGAGGCAGACCCTCCGGGTTACAGGGTGGTGCGCTGTTCTCCATACCCATCCCTTGCGGGGCGGTGCCTCCGTTTTGGTCTCCGGAGGTGCCGTCGTTGTACTCATGGGATTGAGTTTATGCGGACTATACAGACGCCACTGGCGGCACCACCTGACCGCCTGGACACGACCACCACGTCACGACCCCGAAGAGATTGCCACAGGGCAGAATGGGTTCATGTGCGGCAGATACGTGATGTCCAAGGCAACGAGCGACCTTCTGAGCCACTTCGAGGCCAAGGAAGTTGAAGGCAGCCCGCCCGGGCCGAGCTGGAACGTCGCCCCCACCCAGAACGTCCCGATCGTTGCCGAACGCCTAGACGAAGGGACCCTTGACCGGCGCTTGCTGATAGCAAAGTGGGGTCTCGTGCCGTCCTGGGCAAAGGACACCAAGATCGGGTCCAAGCTCATAAATGCTCGCAGCGAGAGCATCCTGGAGAAGCCGGCGTTCCGTTCAGCTGCGGTCAAGCGCAGGGCCATTGTTCCTGCTTATCCGGTACAGCT
>NZ_SDXQ01000060.1:0-61110 GCF_006964045.1 Arthrobacter sp. TS-15
AACCTGAGCGAATAGAGATAGCCCCGGAAACCCTGCTGGAGACGGCAGCACCAATTCTGCCCATGGAAGGAGGCGCCCTGTGAGCGCACCAAACCGCAAAGGGATGGGCATGGGTGAAGCACTGCTGGTGTGGCTGGCCATCGGGTTCATCGTCGTCTTCGGCGGCGGAACCTACGGTGCCTTGCATCTCGGGTCGTGGATGGCAGGCATCGCCGCCCCGCCAGCCCATCCCATTGATCTGATCGCCGGATTGGCCAAGGGCCGTGTGCCGTGGCCCACGGAGGCTACGGTTGTGGTCTGCTTGCTGGCTGGCGTGGTTTTGGCCCTGACCATTGTTGTCCTGGTGGCCTGGCGGAAGGGTGCGTCCAAGCGTGCCCGGGTCGATAAGGCCGCCCGGTACCTTGGACGAGGTAAGTCGCTGGCCGCGTTCTCGGAGAAGGGAGCGAGGGCGACCGCTGAGCGTCTGGGTGTCACTGATACTCCCGGCATCGTGGTCGGCAAGGTCGTCTCCACGGGGCAGAAGTTCATCCAGTCCTGGGAAGACCTGTCCCTCGATATCTGGGGTCCCCGTACCGGTAAGTCGACCTCACGGGTCATGCCCGCCATTCTGGACGCACCCGGTGCCGTGGTTTCAACGTCGAACAAGCGCGACGTCGTGGACGGCACCCGTGGCGTCCGCGAGGCCGTCGCCCCGGTGTGGGTGTTCGATCCGCAGAAGATCGCCCAGGAAGAACCGAACTGGTGGTGGAACCCACTCTCTTACGTCACCGACGAGGAGAAGGCGTACAAACTCACCCAGCACTTCTCGGTCGGCTCCCGCGTCCCCGGGTCCAAGCCCGACGCCTACTTCGACCCCAAGGCCGAAGACATTCTGTCCTCGTACTTCCTCGCCGCCGCACTCGGCGACCTGCCCATCACCCAGGTCTACATCTGGGTCACCGAACAGGTGAACCGCGAACCGATCAACATCCTGAAACAGCACGACTACGAGCTGCAGTACAAGGGCCTTGAATCCACACTTGAACTGGCTGACAAGCAACGTGACGGTATCTTCGGCACAGCCGAGAAGATGATCCAATGCCTCAAGAGCCGGAACACGCTGCGCTGGGTCGCTCCGACCGGCGGGACAACCGTGGCCACGGATGCCCGCCGCCAATTCAACCCACATGCTTTCGCTGCGTCGCAGGAGACGATCTACATCCTCTCCAAGGAAGGTGCCGGCTCAGCCGCACCGCTCACCACAGCGCTGACGGTGGCCATAGCTGAGGCCATGGAAGAGCGAGCCGAGCGGAGCGGCGGCCGGCTCCCGAAGCCGGCGCTGTTTGCTCTCGATGAGTTGGCCAACGTCGTCCGCTGGGCATCCCTGCCGGACCAGTTCAGCCACTACGGCTCCAAGGGCCTGATTGTCATGGGGATTTTGCAGTCCTGGTCCCAGGGCGTGGAGCTGTGGGGAGAGGCGAACATGCGGAAAATCTGGTCAGCGGCGAACGTGAAGGTCTACGGCGGCGGCGTCGCAGAAGAAGGCTTCCTCCGTGCTCTCTCGGACCTGATCGGAGACTACAGCTACATCAACGTCTCCACTTCCTCAGGCAAGTCTGGTTCCAGCCGCTCCCGCCAGGAGGGCAAGGAACGCATCTTCGACGTTTCCAACCTCGCCGAACTGGACCGTGGCCGCGCCGTCGTCCTCGCCTCCGGCGCACCCGCCACGCTCGTCCGCACGACGCCCTGGTACACCGGACCCCACAAGGAAACGGTGGAGGCATCCATAAAGAAGTACAGCCCTCGGCCCGAAGAACCCGCCGACCTAGTGCCAGCTGCACCGGCAGCCAATCCCTGGGTCACGAAGTAGGAAAGGGCACCCCACGTGGCAACTGATTTTGACCTCTACGACACGGACACACCGGCCCCGGCTGCAGCTGCAGCTGACCAGAGCGCGGAGAAAGAACCGGAGCTCGTCTACGGCTCAGCCGAAGAATTCCTCCATGAGCAGCTGCTACCCACCTATGTCCGCAGCGTCACGGGAAAGTCCGCCAAGTGGTGCATCGACTGGTATTTCCACCCGGAAGCCGTCTCCCGTGTAGCGGCTCTGTGGCGTTCATGGGAGCACCTGCGCCTGGATCCAGCGACCGGTATGAGTGTCTGGTGGAGGGATCATGCAGATCACCACATGCGCGTCCTTCTGGACCCGCAGGGACCCTTCTACAACTGCGACATGAAAGAACACCGAGACCCCGAACACCTCGAACCCCGCAAAGCACCCCACGGCTGGTTTCCCGACGTCAGAACGACCCAGCCATAACCCTCAAAGCTCCATCGCTGGAAGATGAGCATCCCGTCAGGACAAGGAAGTGATGCGAAGCCCATAGTGCCACAAGCTGCGGCACATTGGCCGAAGCAATCGTCCAAGGAACTTTGGACTATGACGGCAAAAATTGAAGTCGCAGGGGGGCATGGGACGCTGCTGCCGGTCACCGGCTACCAGGGAAAGATCCTGTTGCGGCCCTGCTGTCGACTCGCCCGCCAGGAAAGCTTTTCCAGATAGACAGGATCCCTCGGGGTTACGATGTGCTTGCTGGGACACGAGTCGAGTAAACGGCCGTTGGTTTGAATCATGGGAAAGGTCTCCCGTTTCCCTCCATGATCAAGCGCATCTGACGGCGGCTTACCCGACTCATATTTATTGTGGGCAGTTGCAGGAGCGGACACAACAGAGGGGTCGCTCGGGCAGCTGTTCTTCTCAGCCTTGGGAGGTAGTTGATGAGCAACAAACCAAACCCCTTCATCCGTTGCACGGTTGTCACGTCCTTGAGCCTATGTCTTTGGGCTACAGGCTGCACTAACGGATCCGGCACGTCCCCGCAGACATCGCCGCCGACAAGCACCGTTCAACCCACTCCGCCCACCGAAAGCGCACCGACCACCGCAGCAGCGACAAGCACAAGCGCCGCCCCGTCACCGAGTGCATGGCCTGATGTCGTTGCTGATGTCCAGCCCGGCGTGGGCCAGCTCTCTGTCACGACGTGTGAATCCTGGCGTACAGGAACTGGTTTTCTTATCGAACCTGACTTGGTGGTTACTGCAGCGCACGTTGTCCAGGATGCTACCTCGATCAGCGTAGCCTTCGGGAGAACATCGGTGAATGCCACCGTTGTTGGCACGAATGATGTAGCGGATATCGCTCTTGTCAGAACCGACCGGCCGATCCAAGGCCATCAGTTTCAGCTCAGAAGCAGCGAGCCCCCGGTCGGGACCGATGTAGCAGCCCTGGGGTTCCCGTTGAGCCGCCCGTTCACCTTCACCAAAGGAACAGTCAGCGCCCTCGACACCGAACAGGACATAGGGGACCGGGTTCTCCGAAACCTGATCCAAACAGACACTGCTATCAACCATGGCAACAGCGGAGGACCACTCATCACCCAAGACGGCCAGGTAGCCGGCATTGTTGTAACCATCGAATTTGATGAGTACACCAGGGCCGAAGGCATCGCCTACGCGGTAACCGCACCCCGTGTTGCCGCGGCCGTCAACGAGTGGAAATCCAGGTCCACCCCTGTGGCGTTCAAGGATTGCGGAAACGCTCCGGCGCCAGGTTCCGGATTCTTTCCCTTTACCGTCTCGGCAGACCATGACCAAGCCCGCAGCGTAGGCCAAAGCCTGCTCCTTCACGGTCAAGGCATCAATCGAGCCGCCTACACAGCAGCCTTCAAACTCCTCACGCCCGAGCTGCAGGCCACTTTCGGGGACGCCTCGACATGGAGCAAGGACCTCGGTTCCTCCTACTGGACGAAAGCTGAGGTCATTGATGTCACCGGCACGCCGTCAGCCGACGATCTGAACGCCGATGTGAATCTTCAGACCATCCAGAACGCGGCCGATGCCTACCGCGGGACCGGCCAAACATGTTCGAACTGGAAGATCCGGTACTCAATGCACTGGGACGGAACACATTGGCTCATCGCCGGCACCTCCCTGCCTTTCGGCGACCCAACCGCCTGCTAGAAACCCGTAGGCTCAATTGTCCAGACAGCGTCTGGACAATTGAGTCCACCGTGCCTGTCGGTGGCTCGCATTAGGGTGGAATGATGACAGACTCGCGCGAACTGGACCTGCCCGCTGGCTACGTGGAACTGCTCGAGGACCTAAAAGCGACCGTCAAGGCAGCCAGGACGACGGCGCTCCGAACCATTAACACCCAGCTGATCGAGCTGTATTGGACGATCGGCCAGGGCGTCCGGCGGCAGCAGGAACAGCAGGGCTGGGGGAGCGGAGTTATCAAGAAGCTGTCCGAGGACTTGCGCAGAGAGTTCCCGGAGATGAAAGGCCTTTCGCCGCGCAACATCCAGTACATGACCACGTTCGCCGGAGCCTGGCAAGGCGGACCAATTGCGCAACAAGCTGTTGCGCAATTGCCGTGGGGCCACGTCACTGTCCTGCTGGACAAGGTGGACACACAGGAAAAACGTAATTCGTACGCTGCAGCAGCCGTCCAATACGGGTGGTCCAGGAATGTCCTGCTGAACATGATCATGAACCGAACCCTTGAAAGGACCGGTGCAGCTCCGTCCAACTTCGCGCAACAGCTTGTTGCGCAAGACACCGAGCTTGCCCAACAAATCGCGAAGGACCCTTACAACTTCGAATTTTTGGGCTTGTCGGGGGAGGTCGCTGAACGCGAACTGGAACTGGCTCTGACCAGTCGAATCACCGAAACCCTGCGCGAACTCGGACCAGGATTCGCTTTCGTTGGGCGGCAAGTCCACTTCGACGTCGACGGCGACGACTACTACGTCGACATGCTGTTCTTCCACATGGACCAGAACAGATACGTCGTCATCGAACTCAAGACAGGGAAGTTTCAGCCAGAGTTCGCCGGCAAACTTAACTTCTACGTCGCCCTCGTCGATGACATGCTCCGCCGCGAGCACCACAACGAAACAATCGGCATTCTCATCTGCGGCGCCAAGAACGAACGCAGCGTACGCTACAGCCTCGGCCGCTCAACCTCACCGATGGCGGTCGCTGCCTACACCTACGACAAACTCCCGGCAGACGAGAAGCGTGTCCTGCCCAATGAAGGCCACGTCGTGGCAGCACTCGAATGGGCCGAACCCGGCATAGAACCAGAAGACTGAGCTTTCCGAACGCCCGCAACGCCGATAAGCACCCATATGTTGGGTAGTAGTCTGCGTACGTCAGCAGTCAGAAACGGATGGCAGATCAGGAACGGTCGGCCTGGCGGAGGTATTGATACACCGTTTCCCGGCTGATTCCATAGTCCTTCGCGAGGACCGATTTAGGTGTTCCATCGGCTGCCCTCTGCGCCAGCTCGGTGGCCCGCTCGGGTGTAAGCGTCTTTTTGCGCCCGCGGTAGGCACCTCGCTGCTTGGCTAAGGCAATGCCTTCTCGCTGGCGTTCCTTGATCAGGGAGCGTTCAAATTCAGCGAAGGCCCCCATGACCGAGAGCATGAGATTCGCCATAGGGGAGTCCTCGCCACTGAAGAGCAGGTGCTCCCTGACGAACTCCACCTGCACGCCTTTTCCGGTGAGCGCTTTGACTACGGAACGCAGGTCATCCAGATTCCGTGCCAGCCGGTCCATGCTGTGCACTACAACAGTGTCTCCCTCACGGGCGAAGCGCAACATTTCTGTCAGCGCAGGGCGGGCGGTGTCCTTGCCCGAGGCCTTATCAAGGAAGATCCTGTCGAGAACCGCTCCATCGAGCTGGCGTTGTTCATTCTGGTCCAAGGTGCTGACTCGTACATACCCGATTCGCTGTCCAGCCATGGCATCTCCTACTCCGTGTCAGGTTTGAATCTAAGAACCTCCACACCGAGTGTCAAGAAAAGCGGAACCGTAGCCTATTCTGACGAGTATAAGCCAGCCGTCTGACGTCAGATTGGGGTGTGCTCTAACTCGACGAAACTCCTAGCCAGGCTCCAGGAACGCCCGCAGCTAACTCAGCGCTGTTCGGAGGGTCGAACTCAGGCGGCCACCTCGTGAAGAGATGCGATGTGCCTGGATCACGCGGTCTGTCACTTCGTCGATGGGGCCGATGCCGTCCAGCTGGGTGAGGATGCCGCGTTCGGCGTATTTGGCAACTGCTCGTGGTAGGGGTCCAGGCGGTGGCGGATGACAGCTTCGTTGTCGTCGCTCCGGCCCGTCTCCTTTGCCCGGCCCAGGAGGCGGTGGACCAGTTCCTCGTCGTCGGCAGCCAGCTGTAGGACGACGTCGAGCTTCTCTTCGTCCTTGGCGAGGATCTCATCGAGGTAGTCCACCTGGGCGGTGGTGCGGGGGTAGCCGTCCAGCAGGAAGCCGTTTTCGACGTCGAACTCGCTGAGGCGGTCGCCCACCATCTTGTTCGTGACGCTGTCCGGAACGAAGTCGCCGGCGCCCATGTACTTCTTGTCTTCAATGCCAAGCGGCGTTTCGCCCTTTACGTTTGCACGGAAGATATCGCCGGTGGAGATGGCCACGACGCCGAGGCGCTCAGATCCGCTCCGCCTGCGTTCCTTTCCCGGAACCGGAGGTCCAATAATCAGCATTCTCATCATCGCAAAAACCCTTTGTAGTGGTTTGTTTCAAGCGTGGTCTTGTTCCCGTACGGTGCCGAAGGCACCTTGGACGTTAGGGACACGGAAAAATGATCAAATGTATGCCGCGTAACCAGAACTCCCAGCTTTGTCCTCCCGCCCTTGGGGTTACCCGCAAATCGTGGACAGTTGATCAGGCGGCTTGTGCCGGCTGAGGTTTATTCGCGGTGAGGAGTCGTTCGTGTTCCACAGGCGTGGTGTAGCCCAGGGCTGAGTGGAGCCGGGCACGGTTGTAGAACTCCTCGATCCAGCGGCCCGTTGCCCGGATCGCATCGTGCCTGGTTGTCCAGCGGCGGCGGTCGTAGAACTCGGTCTTCAGGGTGGACCAGAACGATTCCTGCATCGCATTGTCCCAGCACACCCCGGTTCTACCGACGGACTGTTGGATGCCCAGTCCGGTGCAAACATCGTTGAGCTGGGTAGAGGTGTACTGGGTGCCGCGGTTGGCGTGGAACACGACACCGGCCGGGCCCGCGCCGCGCAGGATGTAAGCCATGCGCAGTGCGCGCTCAACCAGAGCAGTGGTCTGGACCGAGTCCATGGCCCACCCAATGACCCGCCGCGAGCAGGCGTCCCGGACAGCACACAGATACACCCAGCCTTCATCGGTGCGCAGGTAGGTGATGTCCGAGATCCACACCGCATCAAGAGCCCCGGTATCCCACTTCCTGGCCACCAGATCGGGGATGGAATGGACGCGCGCCTCACCGATCGACGCTACTGGCCGGAAACGCCGCGGAGAGATCCCTTCCAGGCCCTGCCGTCGCATCGAGGAGGCTACAGTCTTCCGGTCAACGCCGGTCCCGTTCCTGGCCAGGGCGGCCTGGACCCGAGGGGCCCCGTAGATCCCGTACGAATCCGCATGAGCCCGCCGGACCTTCGCATCCAGCTCCGCCCGCACAACGGCCCGCTCCGACGCCTCGGAACTTCGTCGGCGCCAGGCGTAGAACCCGGACCGGGACACCCCCAAAAGACGGGCCATTCGCTGGATCGGGTAGTTAGCCTTCTCCGCCTCCATCAGCTCGAAGCATTCCGATTCTGCTGCTTGGAAGCGAAGAAGGCTGCGGCTTTTCCCAGGAACTCGTTGTCCATCCGCAACTGCGCGTTTTCCCGCCGCAAACGTTCCAGCTCAGAGCTTCCCGCCTCGGCTGCCGCGGACTCCTCCGGAGCCGCCATCCTCGCCCGTTCCTGAGCCACCCACCGGCCCAGCAACTGCTCGCCCAGACCCAGTTCGCGGGCTACCGGCGCGACCGGTCTGCCCGTGTCAATCACAAGGCGCGCAGCCTCCCGCCGATACTCCGGAGTGAATTTACGTCGTGTCGTGCTCACAAGAACACCTTCCCGCAGAACCCTAGGATCCCGCTACTTCAGGTGTCCACCAACAGAGGTTAACCCCACCCTTGCCGGCAGGCAGCGTCGACGGCAGCGTTGGGTCCTTCTTCCATCTCCTACTTCTCTTCAAAGCGATAGTTAGCGATGATCGACACAAATTCCATTGATTTCCTCTCGGCTACAGGATCTTTAATAGGCGGGGAGGCGGATCGGGCTAACCCGGATTCACCTCCCCGTCGTTGACTTGGTTCTTTCAGTGGGTTGACGCCGCTTAGCCCGGGGTTTTCATGGGGCGCCGGGGGCCGGGCGTGTTTAAGCAGGGAAAGGGTGCTCTGAGCTGGGAAAATAGTGGTTGTCGAGACCGTTATTTGCCGAGCGAGGGAGCACCCTTTCGATGCAAAAGTATAGTCGCATGTTCCCCTCCGTGCCGGTCAGTTTCACCGGCCAGTCGCTGATCTCCCACGCCGGAGTTTCGGTCCTCACCGGTTTCATGGACGCTCTGGGATTCGGCAGGCTCTGCGAAGAGCGGCTGGGCCAGTTCGTTGCTTCCGGCGCACGGCACCGCCCTGGCCGACTGGTGGGATCCCTGGCCGCGATGCTCGCCGCCGGCGGCGAACACGCCTCGGACCTGGACATCCTGCGGTCCTCGCCCGGGGTCTTCGGTCAACTGCCCTCGAACGCGACCGTCTCCCGGTTCTTCGAACGCACCGTCACGAATCCCGAGTTGTTCGGCTACGGGTTTGAGACCCTCACCCGGGAACTGCGCACCCGGGCCTGGAACGCCGCCGGGAGCCGGAACCCTGCCCTGACCGCAACAGCCGCGGACCCGCTCATCATCGACATCGACGCGACCCTGGTGACCTCACACTCGGACAAGGAAAACGTCGCCGGCACCTACAAAGGCGGATACGGATTCGCCCCCTTCATCGCCTCCTGTGATTACGGTGCCGGCAACGGATCCGGGGAGATCCTCGCCGCCGTGCTGCGGCCCGGCAACGCCGGAGCGAACAGCGCCGAGGACCACATCCGGGTTTTCCACACCGCGGCAGCCCAACTGCCCGAGTGTTTCTACGACGGAACCGGGGTACTGGCCGGGGAGAAGGTCCTGGTCCGCACCGACAGCGCCGGGGCCTCGAGGAAGTTCCTCTGGCACCTGCACAGCCTGGGCGTGCAGTTCTCCACCAGCTACACTCTGCCGTTCGGCAAGGCACACATGGTCGACTGGATCAGCGACAAAGAGTACTGGCAGCCGGCCCTGGACCAGGCCGGGGCCGACCGGACCGACGCGTGGGTCATCAACGCCACCGATGTCATCCCGCTGACCGATTACCCGCCGGGCACGAAACTGTTCCTGCGTGCGGAGCCACTCCACCCAGGAGCGCAGCCGACCCTGCTCGATGCGGACGGGCACCGGATCACCGCGTTCCTGACCAACTCGCCGCGCTGGCACGGCCCCTTCCTGGATGCCCGGCACCGCGCCCGCGGCAGGTGCGAGAACAGGATCAAAACCCTGAAAAACACCGGCCTGGGCAAGCTGCCGTTCTTCGATTTCGCCGCGAACCAGGCGTGGGCGAATATCGCCGCCCTCGCCTTCAACCTGGTCTCCTGGCTCCAGCTCGCGGCCCTCCCGGACGGCCATCACGCGAAAGCCTGGGACATCAAACGCTGGCGCTACCGGCTCTTCGCGACCGCCGGGAAAATCATCACCCGCGCCCGCCGCAACCAGCTGCTGCTGCCGGAATCAGCACCGGAAAAGGACCTCCTGAAACTGCTCCTGGGCAACACCGGCCATCTCAGACAGTTACTCTCCCCAAGCTGAAACAGACCCTCATCCCGTCCCGACAAACAGCTCCGCCACCGGAAGTGGAACCGGCGCCAACCCCAAGACGAACCAACGGGCCACACCGCACTGCCCGAAAACAGAAAACAACCGCTGGCCACCGCGCCTGCCGCAATCCGCGGTCATCACCGGCCGTCATGAAAAATCGGGGTTAGTCCAGGTTCGTGATCATGACGTGCTTTACCTGGGAGTATTCATCTATAGAGTGCGCGAACAGCTCCTTGCGTGTTTCCGCCGCGTAGGCAATATCGGCATCGTTGAAGTGAACCAGGGTCCAGCACTTGTCGGCAGAGCTGGCCACGCAGCAGTGCGGCCGGCTCCAGCCATCTGATACCAGGATCCAGGACCGTCAGCCTCAGTGCTGGTGTGAGGCCCCGTGTGCGTCTGCCGGCGCGGCCGTGGCACCTGAGATGCTGCCGGTAATCCAGGACATCATGCCTGCCGTGGCGTCGAAGGCCGGCGTGCGGTTGGCGTTGGACCAGACGGTTTCCGGTCGGCACTGGAGGAGTATCAAGTTACTGCCTTCGGGCAGTTCTTCGTCCACGGCGAACTCGATGTCCTGGGGTGCCTGGTGGATCCGCTCCAGCTTCTTGCCGAGCGTCGCCAGGGCCACCACCTCCTCGTCCTGCAGGCACAGCACGTCCCGGCGGTCTGCAGGAACGTCCACCGGCGCGTCACCGCGGCGGTATTCGATGATCTTGTTGCCCACAACCCGGTCCGCGATGCCGAGGCCCACCTTGTCCACCACAAAGCGGTCCGGCGTGACCTCGCCGCCCACCACGGACAGTCCCAGGCCCCAGCTGGCTTCGAGCACAATCTTGGACCGGTCACCGCTGGTGGGGCTGATGGTGAACATGACGCCGGCGGCCCGGGCACGGACGGTCTTCTGGATCACCACGGCCATTTCGATTGCGTGCGGGTCGATGTCCTTCTCGGCGAGGTAGGACAGGACGCGGCCGGCAAAGACGCTGACGTAGCATTTATGCACGTATTTCAGGACCTCGTCCGCTCCCATGATGTCCACCCAGGTTTCGAACTCGCCGGCGAAGCTGGCGCCTACGGAATCTTCCGCCGTGGCGCTGGAGCGCACGGCCACAGCGATGTTCTCGACGCCGGTTTCCTCGCACAGCTTCGCGTAAGCCTCGTGCACTGCGTCCGCCACCGCTGCCGGGATCGGCACCTCGGTGAAGCGTTCGCTGATACGGTGCCCGGCGTCGTCGAACGCTGCCTGGTCCCGGCCGGTGCCCAGCCCCTCCAGCACGCTGCGGGTGAATTCCTTCAAGCCATCCGCCTCAAGGTAGGCGCGGTACGCAGCGGCGGTCACCGCGAAGCCGGGTGCCACGGGCAGTCCCTCGGCGGTCATCTGGGCCAGGCCGGCGGCCTTGCCGCCCACTTCCCGGACGTCCTGGCAGCCGGGGTCGTTGAATTCTCGGATAAACACGGTCAATCTCCTAGCTGACCGCTGCGGCGGTGTCAGTTTCGTGGGTGGTTTCGGGTGCGGGTTCAAGGACGACGACGGTGCCTGCCTTCCCGTCGATCCGGACCCTTTGGCCGGTGGTCAGGCGGGCGGTGGCGAAGCCTGTGCCCACCACGGCCGGGATGCCGTATTCGCGGCAGACGATGGCGGCGTGGCACATCATGCCGCCGATGTCGGTGATGACTCCGGTGGCGACGGCGAAAGCCGCAGCCCAGGACGGCGCGGTGATCGGAGCCACCAGGATTTCGCCCGGCTGCAGGAGCGGCAGGTCCTTTTCGGAACGCAGCACCCGGACGGGCCCTTCAACGATACCGAGGGAGCCGGGGATGCCGTTGAGCTTGTCCGTGGCACCGTCGGTGGCGCCCAGCCAGTCCTGCACGCGTTCGGTGGTGACGCCGTAGTTCATCACGGCGAACGGGTCCGTGACCTGCTGCGGCGGAATGCCGTAGGCGGGCGGGGCGCTGGCGGCCTGCAGCGCCGCGACGATGGGCCGGCGGCGTTCGATTTCTGCCTGCCAGCGCTTCTTGCCGCGGGCGGGAACGCCGATCGCCCAGGAGTCCACCACGTCGAACAGTGCGGTATCCAGCTCGAAGCGGTTCAGGTAGAACATGTCCTCGGCGGTGTCGAGGAATCCTGCATCAACCAGGAAGTTCGCCAGGTCCCAGGCCTTTTCCCAGAACACCTTGTGGGACCAGTGCTCCACGTAGATGTTGTGCTCTTCGATGTACGGGAAGACCTTCCGGGCGAGGCCGAGCAGTTCGTCGAACTGGCGTGCCTCGTCGCCGGTGAGCAGGGCGCGGTATTCGTCCACGATCTCGTCCCGCTCCTCGCGGAGCCGCTCGATGGGCCGGGAGATGTCCTCGCCGATGGCAATCTTGACAGCGTAGCGGGAGATGCCCTGCAGGGGGATGGAAAGGTCGCTGGCCCAGGTTTCCTGGTCGTGGGTGAAGCCATACTCGGCGAAGTAGTTGAACCAGGGGTCCTTGGCCTCTTCGAACGCCGCCAGCCAGGTCCGCCCATTGGTGGTTTCGGCCAGCGCAGCCAGGATGGCGTCCGGGCCGCTGTCACCGGTGATGATGGGGTTCAGGTCGAGTTCGTGGGAGAGCGCGGCGAGCTTGCGCAGTTCGTCGTCCGGGCGGAAGGCGAGGACGTCGACGCCGGCCACCATGCGGGAGATCGACTGCTCGCTGATCAGCGGGAACGCCTGCTTGCAGAACTGGAAGAAGGTGATATAGCCGCCGTAGCCCAGGTTCAGGAATTCGAAATGGTACTGCCAGATGGAGAAGAATTCATCAATCAGCCGGTGGTAGTTCTCGATGACTGCCATGGCGGAGGACCGGCCGCGTGCTTCGGTGACAACCTCGGCGGGATCGTATTCGCCCAGCCGGGGGAACTCGATGGTACGCAGGGAATCGATGGCGCCTTCCATCTTGGTCTTCCACTTGCCGTAGAGCTCGTCCCAGTTGGCGTAGTAGTAGCCGGCCCGCTCCTGGAAGATGCCTACGCGCTCCTGGATCCGCGCCGGGTCCTCAACGCCCAGCGGTGAGATGTAGACGTACCCGTTGACCACGCGGACATCCAGGCCCAGCGACACCGGGAGGGCGAAGATACGGGTGCTGAACGTTCCAACGCCCAGGTACACGGCTTCGGCGCCGATGCTGTCGAACGGGTGGCAGCCGCGGGACCAGTGCATGGTGTCAGCGAACCAGAACTGGGCATTCTCGTGCTCGGTGGTTTCCTCCGAGGGGACGAGGTAATAGGGGTACATCGACTCCCAGCCCTCACCGCCGGCCGGGGTGGTGGCTTCGTTGAAGAACGGGAAGCGTGCTGCGCTGCCCGGGGTGGTTTCGGTCATGATGTGGCTCCTTGCGACAGTGAAAGGGAGGGGGTGAGGAATTCAAGCAGTTCGGCGACGTCTGCCAGGGCGAGATCCGGCCCGGCGGCGCCTTCGAGCGTGGCAAGCAGTTCGGCAGAGGTTGCACCGGAGAGGACCACGGCGCTGTTGGCGCCCATGGACCGGGCAAGGTCAATTTCGACGGTGGCGTCGCCCACCACGGTGACCTCTGCGGCGGGAAGGCCCAGCCGGCGGACCAGGGTTTCGCCCAACGCGGCTGAGGGTTTGCCTAGCACCTGCGGCACTGCTCCGGCAGCCCAGCCGATGGCATTGGCGATGGCTGCCGAGACGCACACCGATTTGCCGAGGCCGCCATGGAACCACGGCACGTCCACGGTGGTGTAGAGCGGGGCGCCGGCGTCGACGGCCAGACTCGCCGCGTTGATCTGTTCGGTGCTGTAGCCGTTTGCGGCCCCCACGACCACAACGTCGGCCAGTTCCGGTTGCGCGGGATCGGCCAGGTTCACGCCCAGGCTGCGCAACGGGGCGCTCAGGCCCTCCGCTCCGAGCGCCAGCACCCGGGCCCCAAGGTGCCGGTGGGCAATGTACTCGGAGGCTGCGCTGCCGGCAGTCACGAAATCCTCGTCGCGGATTCCGATTCCCTGCGAACGGAGGTGGGAGGCGTATTCGGCCGGGGTCTTCTCCGAAGCATTGGTGCACACAACCACGGCGTGTCCGGCAGCGTAGAGCGCTGCCACCAGCTCCGCGGCGCGCGGCATGGCTTCCCCGCCGGCACCGCCCGCGCGCTTGGTGCGCATCAGGCAGCCATCGACATCCAGTACCCAGCCGCGGGAATTCTGTATCAGATCGTTCATGCTGTAGCCCCCTGTGCGGCGTTTTCGGAAGGACCGCGTTGAATGGAAAATTTCGTGGTGCCGTCGCTGACGGACACCGAGGTGGAGGGCCGGTCATTCATTGCTGCCAGGAGCCGCTGCAGCGTTGAGGTGGCCGAATTCTTTTTCGCGGCGTACATGCTGTCCACCTGCTCGGCCGGCATGACCGCCCGGAGCAGCAGCTCCTCGTCGCTGATGGTGGCCCCGAAGCGCCGCCGCAAGTCCGCGATGGTGACGTCGCTGCCGTCGTTAACGGGCTGCTGTCCGCGCTTGGTGGCCATGGCTCGGTCCATCAGTTCGGGGTTGACCGCCCCGGGCAAGGGCCCGAAGTCGCCGCGGAGCAGGTCGATGACTTCATCGGAGATCTGCTTGTACCGCTCTCCGGTGATGACGTTGAGGGTGGCCTGCGTGACGATGTACTGCGCAAACGGTGTCATCACGATGGGCCAGCCGAGGTCCTCACGGACCTGGACGGACTCCTCGATTACCTGGTCAAAGAGGTCTGCGCGCCGGATTTCACCGAGCTGCCGGCGGGTGGTGGACTGCACCCCGCCGGGAATGGTGTGCCGGTAGTAGGCTTCGTCGTACTCGTTGGGGCTGCCCGAGGGCAGGTTCTTGATCCGCCCCTGGCGCTGCAGGTAGGCGGACGCTTTGGCCATGGCATCCAGGTCCACGTTGACGTTGTGGCCGCGGGCCCGCAGGTTGTGGACCAGCCGCTGGGCTTCCGGATGTGAACTTCCGTTGGCCAGCGGCGGCAGGGCGCAGTGGATGGTCTCGATGCCGAGGTCCGCTGCGTCCAGGACGGTGATGGGGGACAGGCCGGTGGTGCTGTGCGAGTGGATCTCGTTCAGCCGGGTGCTGTCGAGGCTGGACCGCAGCAGCGGCACCAGGCTCTTCACCCGGTCCGGCGTCAGCAGCCCTGCCGGGTCCTTCAGGTAGATGCTGTCGATCGCGTCGCAGTCGTCGAGTTCCTTGGCCTTTGTGGAAAAGTATTCGTCGGTGTGGACGGGGCTGGTGGTGTAGCAGATCCCGCCGATGACCTCTTCGAAACCGACCCGCTTGGCCATCTCGGCGGTGCGCTTGGCACCTTCCATGTCGTGCATGGGGTCAATCACCCAGAGCCGTTTGACGCCGTTGCGGGCCAGCAGGCTGAAGGCCAGTTCGAAGACGGCGTCCGGGGTGCGGTGGAACGAGATGAACCGTTTGCCGGTGGTCAGGAAGCCGAGCTGCGTGTTGGGCATCAGGTCGCGTGCGGCCCGCAGCCGTTCCCACGGATCCTCCTGGTGGTACCGCACGGCGGTGGCCATCAGGGTGCTGGAGACCAGTTCGATGGCGTGGTATCCTACCTGGTCCAGCAGCGGTGCGACGCCCCGGACCATGCGGGTGGTGACGCCGGTGGCACCCCAGATGCTTTGGTTGCCGTCCCGCAGGGAGACGTCGACGAGGTTGACGTCGGTCATGAGTTCACCTTTTCCGTCATCAGGTCATTCAGCCAGTGGGTGGTCACCGTGTTGTCCTGGAAAACCGGGTGGGCTAGGATCCGCGACAGCAGCGGCAGTGAGGTGGTGACGCCTTCGATTTCGAAGGCTGCCAGGGCCTGTTCCATCCGTTCGATGGCGGCGGTGCGGTCCGGTGCCCAGGCGATCTGCTTGGCCATCAGCGCGTCGTAGAACGGCGGGAAGCGGTAGCCCTCGTAGATGTGCGTATCGAGCCTGAGTCCGCCGGCGGCAGAAGGGCGCCAGCGCGTGACGGTTCCCGGTGAGGGCCGCAGGTCGTTCTCCGGGTCCTGCGCGGTGATGCGGCATTCGATGGCGTTTCCGGTCAGGGTGATGTCTGACTGGGTGAAGGACAGTGGCTCGCCAAGGGCCGCCAGCAGCTGTTCGCGGACCAGGTCGACGCCGGTGATCGCCTCTGTGACAGGGTGCTCCACCTGCACGCGCGGATTCACCTCGAGGAAGGCCAGTGAGTCACGCTGCACGTCGTAGAGGAACTCCACGGTTCCCAGCCCGACATAATCCAGGGCCTCGGCGATCCGGAGGGCGCTTTGGTAGATGAGTGCGCGGGTGGCCTCGGGGAGTGCGGTGCAGGGTGCCTCCTCCACCACCTTCTGGTAGCGGTACTGCACGGAACATTCCCGCTCGCCGAGGTGGACGCGGTGGCCGTGGCGGTCTCCGAGGATCTGGACCTCCACGTGCTTAGCGTCCTGGACGAACCGTTCCAGGAACACGGTGCCGTCCCCGAAGGATGCCTCCGCCTCGGAGGATGCCAGCTGCCAGGCCTCGGCCAGTTCCGCGTTGCTCTCGACGAGTTTCATGCCGCGGCCGCCGCCGCCGTGTGCTGCCTTGATGAGGATCGGGTAGCCGATGCGTTCGGCCAGTTGCTGGACTTCCTCGGCCGTTTGCGCGGTGCCGCCGGCGGAGACGGGAACGTCCACGGATTCGGCGAGCCGCCGGGCTGTCAGCTTGTCGCCCAGTGCGCGCAGCGCCTCAGGTGACGGACCCACGAAGGTCAGGCCGTTCTCAGCGCACACTTCGGCAAAGGCCGGACGTTCGGAGAGGAAACCGTAGCCAGGGTGGACCGCGGTGCAGCCGGTAGACAGGGCAGCCTGGACCACGGCGTTCATGTTCAGGTAGCTGTCGGCAGGCCGCGGCCCGCCAATAGTCACGACCCGGCCGGCCCGCTTGGCAGCAAGAGTGTCTTTGTCCGCCGTGGAGACCCCGAGGACGGTGTCGTATCCCAGCCGGTCGCAGGCCTCAATGATGCGGACCGCGATCTCGCCGCGGTTGGCCACGAAGATCCGGTGGTTCATGAGGTGGCCCGGATAGCGAACAGTGGCTGCTCGAACTCCACCAGGTCTCCGTCCTTAACGAAAACGGCGGCAACTTCGCCGGCTGCGCCCGCGGTCACGGAGTTCATGAGCTTCATGACTTCGACGATGCACAGCACGGCATCGGCGGACACGGTATCACCCACCTGGACGAAAGCGGGCTCACCCGGCTTGGGTGCCCCGTAGTAGGTGCCGAGCATCGGCGCGGTCACAAGGATGTGCCCGGCCGGAAGCGCGTCGGGGCTGATGGCAGGGGAGTGACCGTTTGACGCAGCGGAATGTACGACGGCGGGAACTGGTGCCGCAGGCGCAGGTGCGACCGCCGGTGTTGCCGCCGCGGCGGCCATGGTGGGCGCTGCAGCCGGGGCAGCAGCGGCGACGGCGGCCGCAGGGGACGGGACTGTCCCGTCCGGAATATAGCCGCCCCTGCGTACGTGCAGCCGCAGGTCGCCTTTCTCATACAAAAAATCAGTGAACTCGGTCTTGTCCAGCTGCTCGATAATCGCAGCCAGTTCCTCCAGGTCAACGTCCATGTGCGGAATGTCCTTCTGTAACGCCTGTCCTCGTTGATCAGGCCCAAGTGTGGTGTGTGCCACTTATTCACAGCGTAGGAACGGCATCCCGGTATGCGCAACGAAATCTGAACAGATTCCGCTCTGCACAATTTATTGCGCCACGGCCGCTCCTGCCAGCAAACCCTTTTCCGTCATCGAGGCGGCCTCCTGGAGTGCTTTCACGTGGTCGGCAACCATCGATTTCTGGAACCGTGCGGTGGGGATGGCCGTGGTGTAGGCGGCGATGGGCTTTCCTGCGGGGTCCCTGATGCAGACGCCGAGGCCGCTGACTCCCTGCTCCGTTTCCTCGAAATTCGTTGCGTAGCCTGCCTTGCGGACTGTCGCGAGCTGCCGCTTGAGCGCAGGCATGGCGTGGATGCGGGCCGTGGGCCACGGTGTCAGGCCGCCGCGGTAGATCTTTTCGAGCTCAATGTTGCCAAGTTCGGCGAGGATCGCCTTGCCGCCTGCGGAGCAGTATGCCGGCATCAGGTCGCCCATCCTGGCTTTGACGTGAAGCGCGGCTTCGGACTCGATGCCGTCAATGAAGCGGATGTTCGGCCCCGTCAGGATCATGAGCTGGACCGTGTCATTGATGTTCCCATAGAGCTTCTGCAGGGCCGGGCGGCCAACCTGCCGCAGTTGGTTCACCGAGAAGTTGGCTTCCCCATGCGGGGTCAGCTGCGGACCGGCACGGTACCGCCTTTCCCGGTCCTGGACGGCAAAGTCCCTGGCCACCAGTGCGCCAAGGAGCCGGTGTGCCGTGGACGGAGCCACGTCCAGCCGCTCCCCGGCAGCTTTGACGCTGATGGATTCCCCGCCGCGCAGAATGATCAGCAACTGGAGCGCCCGGTCAACGGATTCGAGCCTGGACGGGGTTTCAATATTTTGCATAGCAGAATACTGACATGCACCATGGCACCTGACCAGCCCCCAGACCCTTACGCACCGCTACCAATACACCGCCATGTCACGTAAATCCGGCGCCCGGAGGCTATTTCGCTAGGCAGAATCTATAACGTTTCTGTGGACGCATGAATGTCGTGTGATTAGGCTCACTGCATACCTTTCCCACATCTTTAGGCAGCAAGAAAGAAGACATGGACGTCTTGACCGAGATCCGCCAGTCGCGGATGACCCGATTCCAGGTAATGGCCGTAGTGATCGCACTGACACTGATCCTCATTGACGGATTCGACGTGGCCGTCATGGCATATGCGGCCCCCAGCCTCTCCAGGGTGTGGGGGATCGACCCCGTCACGCTCGGCTTCCTGCTCAGCGCCAGCCTGTTCGGGATGGCTGCGGGTTCGATCTTCCTGACTCCGCTTGCGGACAAGATCGGCCGCCGGAAGCTGGCCCTGATCTCGCTGGTCATCATCAGCATCGGCATGGTCCTCTCCGTCTTCGCCGCCGATGCTGTCCAGCTGATGGCATTCCGGATCATCACCGGTCTCGGTGTCGGCGGAATGATGGCCAACCTGAACGTCCTCGTCTCTGAGTACTCGTCGGACAAGCGCCGCGGCACCATCATCGGCATCTATGCCGCCGGCTACCCGCTTGGTGCCACGGTCGGCGGCCTGGTGGCCGGCCCCATGATTCCCGCGTTCGGCTGGCACTCCGTCTTCATTGTTGGTGCGGCACTGACGGTCCTGATGCTCCTCATCTCCTGGCGTTTCCTGCCCGAATCCCTGGACTACCTCCTCACCCGCCGCCCGGCGAATGCCCTGCCCAGGATCAACGGCATCCTGGCCAAGATTGGCCGCCCGGCGCTGGCTGACCTGCCCGCGCTCCCGGCAGCTGTGCGCCAGCAGGGCGCGGTGGCTGAGATCCTGAGCCGTCCCACGCGTTTCCGCACGCTGGCCCTCTGGATCGGTTACGCCTGCCTGGTGGCGGCGTACTACTTCGCCAACACGTGGACGCCCAAGATTGTGGCCGGCGCCTCCGGTGATGATTCCCTCGGCGTGACGATCGGTGTGATCGCCAACGCCGGCGGCATCCTGGGCTGCTTCATCTTCAGCGGCCTCGCCATCAAATACCGCAGCCGCCCCCTGCTCGTTTGGGCACTTGGCCTGGCCGCCGTCACCTACCTGCTCTTCGGCGTGGTTTTCACCCAGGTCAGCGTCGCCGTCGTCGTTGCACTGTTCCTCGGTATCCTCACCACTGCCGGGATCGCCGGCTTCTATGCAGTGGCACCTGACATCTACACCGCTCGGGCGCGGGCCACCGGTATCGGCTGGATGATCGGCCTGGGACGCCTGGTGTCCATCGTGGCCCCCATCCTGGTGGGCTACCTGATTTCCGGCGGCTGGCAGCCGGAGCGGATCTTCTTCCTCTTCGCCATCCCGCTGGCGGCCTCCGCCCTGTGCATTGTCTCGCTCGGTGTATCGCTGAAGCGGACCCAGCCGCCTGCCGAAGCAGACACGGCCCTGGCCCCCTCCACCCCCGCCGCCTAAGCGGATCCCGCACGCTCGACGTCAAGACATAGAAGGAAAAACGCATGCGTTCAGTTGAAACCGGCACCCTGCTGCGTGCCGCCCCACAACGTGAAGAATGGTCCGGCTCCCGGATGGGGCGCTTCCTGGCCGACGTCGAGCAGAAGACCGGCAGGACGTTCGCCTCCTATGAGGACGCTTGGCAGTGGTCCGTGGACAACCTCGAAGAATTCTGGGCAGAAGTTTGGGACCACTTCGAGATCATCTCCCACACCCCTTACAAAGCCGTCCTGGGCGACCGGAAGATGCCGGGGGCGGAGTGGTTCCCAGGCGCCACCATCAACTACACCGAACACATCGTCCGTGCACTCCGTGGCCGCCAGCACGACAACATGGTTAAATCCCGCAGCCAGACCGCCGGCAGTTCCGACTGGACCGGCGGCCGGCTCCTGGAGGAGATCGGACGCATCCAGCAGGGCCTGATCCGGCAGGGCATCGTGGCAGGGGACCGGGTGGCGGGCTATCTTCCCAACATTCCGCAGACGCTGGCGGCCTACCTGGCCACCACGGCCCTTGGCGCCATCTGGTGCTCCGTCCCGCCGGAAATGGGCCCCAAATCTGTGGTGGACCGGATCGCGCAGCTGGAACCGAAACTGATCATCGCCATCGACGGCTACCGCTGGGGCAAGAAGGACCTGTCCCGGGCCGACGACCTGGTGCGGATCCGGATGGAGCTGCCGGACACCCAGGTGGTGCTGCTGCCGTACCTCGACAAGGACTGCGCACTGCCGGCTAACACCATTGCCTACGCCGACTTCACATGTGAGAACGCCGACATCCGCTTTGAGGCCGTCCCGTTTTCCCACCCCTTAACCGTCCTTTTCTCGTCCGGAACCACGGGCAAGCCCAAGGCGATCGTGCACTCGCACGGCGGCCTGCTGCTTGAGCACTTCAAGGCCATGGGTCTGCACTTTGACATGGGCCCGAAGGACACCGCGTTCTGGTTCACCACCACTGGCTGGATGGTTTGGACCCTGGGGATTTCCACCCTGCTGACCGGCGCCGCTGTGGTCCTCATGGACGGGGACCCCAACTGGCCAGCGCTCGACGGCGAATGGTCCCAGTGGGCGGTGCTGGCCGAAACCGAAGCCACGTACCTGGGCACGGGATCCGCCTACCTCGCGGCCTGCGCCCACGCCGGACTCACGCCCGGCAAGACCTGGGACCTCAGCCGCCTCCGCGAGATTCAGTGCTCCGGCTCGCCGCTCGCTGCGGACGTCGCGGGCTGGGTGTACGACGCCGTCAGCCCGAACCTGGTGCTTGCCCCCACCTCAGGGGGCACTGATATCTGTGCCGCATTCCTGGGCGCCAGCCCACTGACCGGCGTCTATGCGGGCGAAATGTCCTGCCGGCCGCTGGGCGTCGCCGTGGAGTCCTGGGATCCGGAGGGGCGCCCCCTGCACGGCGCCGCGGGGGAGTTGGTGGCTACCCAGCCCATGCCCTCCATGCCGGTTTTCTTCTGGGGGGACAAGGACAACGAGCGTTACATCAACAGCTACTTTGGCGCGTACCCCGGCGTGTGGCGGCACGGCGACTGGCTGATCGAGACGGAGCGCAAGACCTGGGTGATTTCCGGGCGTTCGGACGCCACGCTGAACCGCGGCGGCGTCCGCCTGGGCACGGCCGAGTTCTACGCCGTGCTCGACGGTCTGCCGCAGGTCAACGACAGCATGGTGCTCCACTTTGAGGACCCGGCGGGCGGCATGGGCCGCCTGGCCCTGCTTATCGAAGCCCAGGAGGGCGCCGATACCACACAGCTGGAAGCGGCTGTCCGCCGGGCGCTCCGCACGGAACTGTCGCCCCGCCACGTCCCCGATGACATCGTTTTCGTCCCCAGTATTCCCCGCAACCCATCGGGCAAGCGGCTCGAAATCCCGCTGAAGCGTGTTATCCAGGGTGCCGTGATGGGGGACGCTTTGGACCCGGGCGTGCTCGTGAAGCCAGACGATGTTGGCGAGACGGTGCGGCTCATTAAGAAGGCGTTCGCCGCGTGACTACTACCAGAAACGTAAATCCGATGAATATTTCCGACCTCGTCGCCATCGACATGCACGTCCATATCGAAGCCGACGGCCACGGCCACACCGACATGCCCGAGGACTTCCGAGAAGCCGCCCGCAAGCACTTCGGAACCTCCCACGAACCGCTAAGCGTCCAAAGCGTGGCCGCGCACTACCGTGAACGCAACATGGCCGCCGTCGTGTTCACCGTGGACCATGAATCCCAGACCGGGCATCCGCCTATCTCCAACCGTGAAATTGCCCGCCAGGCCGCAGAGCATTCGGATGTACTTATTCCCTTTGCCAGCATCAACCCTGCCCGCGGCGGGGAGGGCGTGCGGGAAGCGAAGATCCTGGTGGAGGAATTTGGTGTCAAGGGCTTCAAGTTCCACCCAAATTTGCAGGGATTCTTCCCAAACGATCCCATGGCCTACCCCCTGTATGAGGCAATTCAGGAACTGGGGGTTCCCGCGCTTTTCCATACGGGGCAGAGCGGAATCGGTTCGGGCATGCCGGGCTCTGGCGGGATCCGGCTGAAATACTCCAACCCGATCGTCCTCGATGACGTCGCCGTGGACTTCCCGGACTTGAAGATCATCATGGCCCACCCCTCGTTCCCCTGGCAGGACGAGGCCCTGGCCGTCGCGGCGCGGCACACCAACGTCTACATCGACCTCTCCGGCTGGTCCCCGAAGTACTTCCCGCCGCAGTTGGTGCAGTATGCGAACTCACTCCTGCGGACCAAGGTCCTGTTCGGCTCTGACTACCCGATGATTCCGCCGGACCGCTGGATCGCCGACTTTGAGAAACTGGCCATCAAGCCCGAGGTCCGCCCACTCATCATGCGCGAAAATGCGATCCGACTGCTCGGACTTGAGGTCGGATCAGACGGATAGGTACAGCCCTTCACTGCACGCCGACAAAGACCAGGGCACCCCGCCGCTCACGCCGGTGGGGTGCCTTGGTCTTTCTGGCGTTGGGCACCCGGTGACTCAGCTCATATAGTTCACCGGCGAAATAGTTGTATCCTTATGCATGTACAAGGAATCGCCGCCCCCGACAGCCCACGTCGCTGCCCCCGGCGCATCGACTAAGGAAACTGTTATGTCACAACGCGTACTTATCACCGCCGGAGCCAATGGAATCGGCCTGGCCACCGCCAAGGCCTTCGCTGCCGCCGGCGCCCGGGTTCATATCGCCGACATCAACGCCGACGCCGTCAGCGCTGTCACCGGCGAATTCGAGAACATCACGGGGTCGGTCACCGATGTCAGCAACCCCGATGCCGTCACCGCCCTGTTCGAAGACGTCAAGGCCGAACTCGGCGGACTGGACGTGCTGGTCAACAACGCCGGCATCGCCGGCCCCACCGCCCCCGTGGAGGACTACGCCCCTGCCGCGTTCGCCGCCGTCGTGGGCGTGAACCTGCAGGGCACCTTCAACGTCACCCAGCAGGCCATCCCGTTCCTGAAGGAATCCGACGCCGCGTCCATCGTGACCATGTCCTCCCTGGCCGGCCGCTTCGGCTACCCCAACCGCGTTGCGTACTCCACCACGAAGTGGGGCCTGGTCGGTTTCGCCAAAACCCTGGCCATGGAGCTGGGCCCGTTCGGCATCACCTCGAACACCATTCACCCGGGCGCCGTGGACGGCCCCCGCATCATGAGCGTCTTCGAAGGCCGCGCCTCCGTCTCCGGCCGCACCGTCCAGGAAGAAATCGACTCCGCGATGGCCAACCAGTCCGTGAAGAAGTTCATCAACCCGGACGACATCGCCGCCCTGATCCTGTTCCTCGCCGGCCCGCACGCCCGCACCATCTCAGGCCAGATGTTCCCCATCGACGCAGACTCCAAAGCCGCCGTCTAATGAGCACTCGATACATTGCAGCGCAGGCCCCCGCCACGGGCTTGCCCACTGCAGGGACACTGGCAGCGGACCGGCCAGCCGCCGGCCGCCCCGCCACCCTGTGGCGCGGACGGATCCTCCTCATCATCGGCATCGTCCTGCTTGGCATCACCCTGCGCCACGCAGTCACCGGACTCTCGCCCCTGCTGCCTGTCCTGCGTGACGAGCTCGCCCTCGGTGTCACGGGCGCCAGCCTGCTGGGGATGTTGCCCACGCTGAGCTTCGGCGTCGCCGGTTTCCTAGCCCCCGTGCTGATCCGCTTCCGCGGACCGGAGCTGACGGCAGCCCTGGCCATGCTGCTGGCAGCCGCCGGCACCTTCGGCCGTGCCCTGACCGACAACGTCCCGCTGTTCTTTGTGCTCAGCGTTGTGGCCCTGTTCGGCATGGGCTTCGGCAACGTCGTGGGCGCGCCCCTGGTCAAGAAATACTTCCCGGACCGCCAGGCGGTCATGCTCACCGTCTTCGCGCTGCTGATGCAGGCCGGTGCAACCCTGCCCGCCATGACCGCCGTGCCGTTGAACAATGCGGCCGGCTGGCGGGTATCAATTGCGGCCTGGTCTGTTCTCTCTCTTGCCGCCGCTCTGCCTTGGATCATCCAGCTGGTCCGGCTGCGCAGGACCGCCACCGCCGCAGGCACGGCGGGGACTCCCGCACGCACCGCGGCATCCGGTCCGCGGCTGGGCCTGGCCCAGCTGGTCACAAGCCGCATCGCTGTGGGCACCGCGTTGTTCTACGCCATGGCCTCGCTGAACACCTACGGGATGCTGGCCTGGCTCCCTACCATTCTCAAGGACGGCGGCCTGGACCTGAACGCCGCCGGTGCCGCGTTCTCCATCTTCACCTTTATGACCCTGCCGATGGCCTTCGTCGTGCCGATCCTGGCGACCAGGCTCAAGCGCGTTTTCCCGCTGGCGGCAGTTCTCAGCCTCGTTGCGCCCATTGGCTACCTCGGCCTGATCTTTGCACCCGGCACGCCCCTGCTCTGGGCCCTGATCATGGGCTTGGGCGGCGGCGCCTTCCCGCTGGCCATCACTATGTTCAACCGCCGCACCCGCACAGCCGCCGGCTCAGCGGCCCTCGCAGGATTCGCCATGGGCGTCGGCTACCTCTTCGGCACCCTCGGACCACTGCTGGGCGGTGCTATGTTCTCGGCGACCGGCGGGTGGACCGCCGGGCTGATCGTCTTCGCCCTCACCGGCGTGCTCATGCTGGCTGGCGGCTGGATGATGACCCCCCGCGACCGTTTCCTCGAAGACAAATTCGGCACCGCCATGGCGACGGGGAAGCAATGACACCGACCGGCGACTATATCGATACCGTCCAGGACCAGTGGCGGCGCATCGATCCGGACATCAGCAGTGCTCCGGCGGCGATCGTCGGGCGGATCCGACGACTTGCCCACCTTATCCAGCTCCAAAGTGACCGCGTGCTTGCAGAATGCGGCATAACCCGCGCCGAATTCGATATCCTGGCGCTTTTGACCAGGACCGGACGGCCCATGACGCCGTCGGAACTGTCCAGCGACCTGATCACGTCGGCCGCCGGAACCACCAAGCGGATCAACAAACTTGTCGACTCCGGACTGGTCACCAGGGAGAGCAACCCCCAGGACGGGCGCGGTGCTTTCATCCGGATGACCAGCACGGGCAGGGACCTGATCCTTCCCGTCCTCCGGTCCGTCTCAGACTACGAGGAGAGCGTCACCGCTTTCTTCTCTCGACCGGAACGGGAAGAGCTGGCAAAGGTCCTCCGCAGTTTGCTCCTCCACTTGGAAGCCACGGACTCGTAGCAACGATGCTGGGATGAGTGTGTCTAACACGTAAATGTGGTCGTCAGGCTGGAGCTGGTGACGGTCACCGCATATCCGAGCTGTTCGAGCTGGTGGAGTGTGCGGTTCTTGGCTTTGACGGGATCAACAAGCGTCGCGTTCAGAGCTATCGATGCCGATCGCCCGGTCCGTGGATGATGTCCATGTTCCTCCCAAATTCTCTCTGATGTTGGTAGAGGCGCCCGTCATGGGGAGAAGGCGCCCGTCATGGGGAGAACAGGAAGATAGATCTGGAATCTAACACTCGTGCTCTCAGCAACAGTCCACGGTTCCCGTGAAGGTCCTCCGAGCCACGCTTAGCAGCGGGCCAAACTCGGCACCATTGGCACATCGGCTTCATCCACGACAGGCAATCCCGCCATGCGCTCGGACCGCCGCGGAACCAGAAGTCAAAGCAGTCCGGTCATTTTCGGTCCCCACGGCGCCGCGCCGCGAGCAGCCTAACGGGGTCGAAGCCGACGCTGCCACCATCCTCTTCAACCTGCCCGACTACCATGTTGTCTCCGCCACCGCCACTGGCGGCCCCCGGGAGGTCATCAGAGAAACCAACCAGCCACCGGGCTGCGCCGATGAATTCTGCTCGTCAGTCCACGGGGTCCACTTCATGCCAGCCCACCCAGGCGGACGAGGTCAATGTGACGGTGGGGGCCGCCAGCTCGGCCTCCCACAGGGCCAGGTCCTGCTTGCGGGAGATGTGGAACAGCAGTCCCAGTTGATGTGCCAGAAAAATCATGGGGTCTTTCCCTTCCAAGCGGAGTTCAGCAGCCGTTCCAGGTCCGCAGCGACGGTGCTGCGGGGATTCGACGGCGGAACGTGGGGCATTATGAGTTTCGCGGCTTCGGGTATTTGCTCTTCGCTGAATCCGAGTCGGGCGAGGCTGCGTGGGGCGTCAAGTGTCTTGTACAGGCTGGCCAGGCCGGCGAGGGCGTCGGCGCTGCCCAGTGCGGCGGCGATGCGTGCTTCCACTGCCGGTGCTGCGGCCACGTTGAACGCGGTGACTTGGGGAAGCATCACGGCATGCGTTTGGGCGTGCGGAAGGTTGTAACGACCACCTAGGACGTGACAGATCTTGTGGTGCATCCCTGCCCCGGCAGACGCGAACGCAGTTGCCGCGAGGTACGCGCCACTTAGCACCTGTTCCCGGCCTGCGACATCGAAGGGGTGAGCCTTCACGAATGGCAGTCCCGCGGCAATCAGACGGATGGCTTCAGTGGCCAGTGCCGTGTTCACGGGATGGGCGCGGGGCGCCCACAGGGAATCGATACAGTGCGCCAGCGCATTTAAGCCGGAGGCCACCGACAGTGGCACGGGCAGCGAAAGCGTCAGGCCGACGTCGTAAATCACCGACACCGGCAGGACACGCTCGTCCACGCCCGTGGTTTTCTGCGTCTTACCCGAGGACCCGTCCGTGATGCCCCAGACGTTGGTGGCTTCGGAACCGGCGTAACCGGTGGGTACCGCGATGATGGGAAGCCCGGTTGTTAGGGCGATTGCCTTCGCCAGGCCGATGGCGGAACCCCCGCCGACGGCGACCAGGAGGTCGGCGTTGTGGTCAGCCGCTGCCGTGCGGGCCGCATCCGCCACCGTGGCCGGAACATGCTCGATGACCTCGTGATAGCGCAAGGCGACCTTGATGCCGTCAGTGATGGTTTCTGCCATGGCGCTGTTCCTGCGGCTGGAAATCACCATTGCATTTCTGGCTTTGAGCCGTGCAGCTTCGGCGGCAAGGTCCGCGGTTGCGTTGCCGTTGCCGAAGAGCACCCGCTGACGGGGAGCTACATGCTCGAACTGCAACGTCATAGCCCCTCCAGGGGTGCCGGTGTTGTGTCATGGACTGGATGATTTTTGGGTTCGCTGACGAGTGAGCTGCAGGTACGGCCCGGAAGGCCGTGCCGTACCTGCAACCTTTTCGCGGCTCGGGACTAGTGACGCTTCAAGAAGAGGCTGACGTCGTCGTTGTTGATGAGGTCAGGTACGGTCCAGCCGTCCAGGTCGTATTCGGACATGCACAGGTCCGCGAAGCCCTTCATGGAGTCTGTGGTGCCTTGGGCCTGCGCGGCGAAGAGGATCTCGGCCTTCACGTTCTCGTGGTTGCCGGAGTAGTTCCGCTCGTAGAGTTCATGCCGGCCGCCGAACTCGGTGCCGATCGAGTCCCAGAGCAGCTTCATCAGCTTCACCCGGTCCACGGCTTCAACGCCGTCGGAGCCGCGGACGTATTTGTCAAGGTACGGCCGGATTTCCGGTGTTTTGAAGTCCAGGGCCGAGGAGTTCAAGTAGATCAGGCCGGACGCGACGTCCTGTTCGATGATTTCCTTGATCCGCGGGTACCCGATGGACATGAACATCCGGTAGGACAGGCCGTAGTCGAGCTTGGGCAGCACGGTGCCGTTCGGGCCGGCGTCGGGATTCAGGGTCATGCCGTCGATTAGCGCGTTGAACATGTTCCGCCAGCCCAGGACCTCCCCCACGCGGGTCTGGACGCCGCGGAAGTCCTGCGTCCCGGCGACTTCCAGGGCCTTCATCAGCAGCCCGGCGATGAAGTCCAACTTGGTGGCGAGGCGGATCACGCCCTGGAAGGTGAAGCGGTTGATGAAGCCGGTCTGCGGGAAGAAGTTGTTGATCTTCTCCACGTCGCCGTAGGCGAAGACGTTCTCCCACGGGATCAGGACCTTGTCGAAGACGAACACGGAGTCGTTCTCGTCCATCCGGCTCGAGAGCGGGTAATCGAACGGGGTCCCCATCACCGCCGCCTGGTGGGCGTAGGAGGCCCGGCTGATCAGCTTCACCCCGGGCGCGTCCATCGGCACCGTGCAGATGAGGGCGAATTCCTTGCGCTTGATCGGCAGGCCGTAGTGGGCGATGAAGTTGTAGTTCGTGATCGCCGAACCGGTAGCCACAACTTTCGCGCCGGAGACGATCAGACCGGAGTCGGTTTCCTTCTCGACCTTCATGAACACGTCGCCGACCTGGTCCGGCGGGAGGTGGCGGTCCACCGGCGGGTTGATGATCGCGTGGTTCCAGTACAGGACCTTCTCCTGGGATTCCTTGTACCAGCGCTTGGCGTTCTCCTGGAACGGCTCGTAGAAGTCGGGCATGCCGCCGAGGGTGCCCAGGAACGCGGCCTTGTAGTCGGGTGAGCGGCCCAGCCAGCCGTAGCTCATCCGCGCCCAGGTCTCAATCGCGACGCGGTCCTGCTTCAGGTCCTCCACGCTGTGCGGTGTACGGAAGAAGGACATCGTCTTGCCGCCGGAGCCCGTGTCGGTGGGGACCATCAGCTTGTCCTGCAGTTCGGGCTTGTGCATCCCGTCGTAAAGCCTGGCGGCCATCCGGATCGAGTTCCGGAATGCCGGGTGGGTGGTGACGTCCTTGACACGTTCCCCGTAGATCCACACCTCCCGGTCGTCTTTGAGCGAGTTGATGTACTCGTCCCCCGTCATCGGCATCTTTCGGTTGGCGGGTGTGGTCCTTTCGTCCATCGTGGGAGCGGTGGTGGGTGCTGTGTCATCCAGGATCTCGGTCATGATGATTCCTTTCGGTAAGAATTGTGGGGTTTAGATGCTTTTGAAGGCTTTGAAGGAATCCGCTCCGGAGAACCAGCCGGATTCCAGTGAGTCACCGCTGTGGTGCCAGTGGCTCGAGCCGGTCAGGGGCCCGATTTCGCGGAATTTCCCGCCAAAGAACAGCAGCGGTTCGCGGTCTGTCACCTCGAGTTTTTGGACTTCGCCGATGACGATGATGTGGTCGCCGCCGTCGTAGATCGCCCAGGGCGTGCATTCCAAAGTTGCCTTGTTTTCCAGCAGGACCGGAACGTTTCCGTCGAGGGTCCAGGCCGGCTCGTAGGACAGCGGTTTGCCGGCGAAGTGCCAGGCAACGTCCAACTGGTCCTGGGACAGGATGTTGATGGCGAAGGGGGCCCCATCAAGGTACTGCGCGGCCCGCGAGGTGCGGGTGAGCGTCACCTGCGCCAGCGGCGGGTCCAGGGACACGGCGGTGAAGGCGTTGACCGTGGCGCCGTGCGGGACGCCGTCGTCAGACCGGCAGGTTACAACGGTGACGCCGGTGGCGAACTGTCCGAAGGCGTTCCGCAGCTGACGCGGGTCGACGGGGGCGGCGACTGCTTCCTGAGTCATTTTTCTCACTCCTCCGGGTCCAGGACGAAGTTGTAGGTGACTTCGCGCCCGGCGCCGTCGGCGCGGCTGGTCGGGGCCAGCACCAGTTCGGGCTTCACGGCCGAGGCGATGTCGTCCGCCACGTGTTCGTCACCTTCGAAGTACAGCTGGGTGGTGATGAGCTGATGCCCCGGCGCCGAGACTTTGAGGTGCAGGTGTGCCGGGCGCCACGCGTGCCAGCCGGCGGCGGCGATGAGCTGTCCGCAGGCACCGTCCGTGGGGATCTGGTACGGCGCGGGCTGCATGGTGTTGATCTGGAAGTTGCCGTCCTGGTCCGCCACCACAGTGCCGCGGAGGTTCCATTCCGGCAGGCCGGGCGCGAACTGCGAGTAGAAGCCGAGATCGTCTGCATGCCAGATTTCGATCTTGGCGCCGGGAAGGGCCTGGCCGGCAACATCGGTAACTTGCCCCTGGAAGAGGAGCGGGGTGCCGGGCTCGTCGTCGCGCATCTGCAGTGTCGCCGGGGAGTGCTGCTCGGGCGAGTCCGGAAGGTAGTACGGTCCTTCGATGGTTCCCTTGGAACCGTGTCGGCTCGCATTGGCTACCTCCTCGACTGAGTGCTCAACCCAGACGTCAAGGAACAGCGGCCACTCGCCGTCTTCGCCGACCTTAATGAGCCAGGCCTTCAGGGCGTTGTATTCGTCGTAGCTGACCTCTTCTTCCAACACTGTGTCGTTGATGGCTTTGATAACGCGGCCGGCAATCCTGCTGACGCGTTCCTGGCTGGTGGCCGCGGCGAAGTGCTTGTTCTCGCGGAACCTGGCAGTGGCCCCTGCACCTGAAGCGGCGGCGGTTGCCTGGGTTTCTACTGTCATGATGACTCCTTTGTCTTTGGGCTTCGTGCTGTGCGTGCGCGGACTTCGTGATTCTCGGTTTCACTTTGTGCCTCGCACCAGTTGGGCAGTCGGTCGTCAGCGGCCCAGACCGGCGGGGGCGAGAACGGCTTCGGCTTCCTCTGCGAAGTGGCCGGAATCGTTCTTATCAGTGCTCAGGATTTCGGAGAGCACGGCAGAGAGCGCCGCTTCCGGATCTTGAACCATGGCGTGGGCGCGCCAGCCGATGTGTTTGTCCGGGCGGACCAGGATGACGCCGTCCTCTTCTATTTCGCGCTGGCGGAGCCAATCTCCGTATAGGTCCTGGACCTCCCGGCCTTCACCGATCACCACTGCCTTGAGCTCGACGCCCAAGCGATCGGCAACTCTGACTGCTGCTTCTGCCCATGCTTCACCGGTGATCCCGGTGAAAATGGTGAAACCGGTGCCCTTGGCAATGTCGTGGGTCGAGTACTTGGACTTTGTGTTTCCCAGCCAGGCGTGTGGCAGCCGGAGGCCAGGGAATGTGGATTTCTGGTGATGCAACAGCTCGTCCTCTGTCAGCGCCGGCCGCTCCCCGCCGTCGGTGACTACAGCCGTTGACTCATAGAACTGGCCGATCTCCGTGCCCTGTGCGTTGAACTCGTAGTCTTTCGCGTCGAGGGCAGCTCGCAGTGCCGTGCGGCGTGCGGCACCCTCGGGCGAGTTTTCCTTGCGCAGCTGGAGTTTTTCGGTGAATTCCTGATCCGTGGTGGCGTCCGTGACCCCGAGGGCGTCAAAGATCGGCTTGTAATCGCGGCTGGACTGGTTGGCCCGGTTTACGATCTGCTTAGCCACGGGGGCGCGTTCGGTGGAGTAGGTTTCCAGCAGTTCGGGACCGGCCTGGCCCTTGATGACGGCGGCGAGCTTCCAGGCCAGGTTGTAGGAATCCTGGATGGAGGTGTTGGAGCCGAGTCCGTGGCTCGGCGGGTGCTTGTGGATGGCGTCTCCAGCGCAGAAGACGCGGCCCTTCTGCAGGTGGGCGGCCCATTGTTCGTTGTTGCCCCACAGTGAGTAGCCCAGGATTTCGACGTCAAGGTCAGCGACGCCCACCAGGTTTCGGATGATGCGGATTGCTTCGTCCTTGTCCAGGACCGGCGGCTCGCCGTTGATGTCGAAGCCCCAGCAGATCAGCCACTCGTTCCAGGGGCGGACCATGCGGATCAGGCCGGCGCCGAGGCCGCCGATGTTCGAGCCCGGGTTGAACACCCAGTACAGGACTGACGGGCGGTGCTGCACGAGGTGGGTCAGGTCCGCCTTGAACGTGATGTTCATGGAACCACCGATGTCCATCAGCCCCTCCATGGGAAGCTCGATGTCGGCGGCCACCTTGGAGCGCGCACCATCTGCGCCAATGAGGTACTTCGCCCGGATCGTGTATTCGTGTCCGGTGAGACGGTTCAGCACCTGCACGCTGACGCCGTCGGCATCCTGAGTGTGGGACAGGTATTCAGTGGAAAACTGGACCTGTGTGCCGCGCATCGCCGCGTTCTTGACCATGATCGGTTCCAGCAGTGTCTGCGGAATATCGCACGGCATGGAAGGCGACGCGAGTTCGTAGTCGGCCCGCCGATCGGGACGCGTGCCCCAGGTAGGGCGGCGGCCAATCTCCTCGCCGGCGAGGGATTCACAATAGACCGTGTCACCCATGAGTTCGTGCGGTGTTGCCTCGGCCAGGACCTGGTCTTCGATGCCGGCGTCGCGCAGCACTTCCATGGTGCGCTGGTTGGTGATGTGGGCACGCGGCGTGTTCGCAGTCCAGCGGTACTTGGTGATCATGATGTTCGCGATGCCCTGGTTGGAAAGGAACAGGGATGCTGAGCTGCCGGCGGGGCCCGAGCCCACAATCAGCACGTCGGTAGTGACGATGCCGGTACCTTCCGGGCGGGCAGTGGCGGTGATTCCGTCATTGAAAACTGGCATGACAACCTCCATTGGTTGTGGTTGGACACTTTGGCCGGCGCCGGGCTTTGCGGTGGTGATGCAGCCGGACCGCGCCTTCCCAAGAAGTGTTGCAGATCACTATCGCCCGTGGGCTTGGTCGGCGCTGATGCGTCCGGCGGGTGCTAAAAAGCGTCGGCGCAGTACTAAAACGCTCTCGTTCCAGCTTCCGGGCTACTCCAGCGGTATGCCTGCCCTGGCTGCCTTGCGCGTCTGTAGTGGCGTGGCGTTGAATCGCTCTTTATAGGCACGTGCGAAGTAGTTCTGCGACAGAAAACCGACCCTCGCGGCGATCTCGCCAATGCTCAAGCCGTCCGCAGTCGGCGAAGCCAGAAGCTCCTGGCCGCGGTCCAGCCGCAGCCCCAGGACATATCGTCCCGGCGTGAGGCCCGCAGCCGCGAAGGCCCGCCCTAGCTGCCGCTCACTGATGCCAACGGCGGCAGCCACCTCCGCCGTCGAAAGTTCCGGATCGTTGTGATGCCGTTCTATGTATCCTTTGGCGGCTGCCAGATAACCGGCGTCACTGCCGGCGCTGCCGCCTGAAGCGATCGAGCGGAATAGTTCAAGGACGGTGTCCTCGGCGTCGTCCGTCGTCTGCTCGGCCGCCAGCGCTGCCCGGATCCGCCGGGCGAGCTCCTGCCCATAAGGGCCCGCGCCCGGTCCGAAATCGAACCGCACTGGGCGGTTGAGGGCAGTCCCCCCGGACAGCTCCAGGAATAGCGACCGGGGAACGGTGAGGACAAGTTCCTGAAGCCCTTCCGCGAAGCCGCGCATGAACGGCAGGTCTGCGTCGTACATGATGGCTTGGCCCGGTTTGAGGGACTCGTGGCCGCCGCGGTGGTAAAAGAACGCATCGCCTGCCAGGGCGAAGAAAATCGCCACCATATCGGTGGGGTTCTGCCGGATGAACGATTCCGAACGCTCCACAATCTGGGCAGTACCGTGCACGTGGGCAAGACGCAGGGACGGGAACTGGAGATTCACTTCAGCCGCCTGCAGCGGGGACTCGTCGAGGGTTCGGATATCGAGCGAAATCAAGGCCTTGGCGTTATGGCCCTCCCACAGCTGGACACGGTTGACGGGCGCGATGCCCTGCGTGGTGAACCGAAAGGCGCGAGGCTGGGCGGGCAGATCATTCTGCTGACTGGCCATAATCCGTCAATTCTAGTCTGTCCTAGCCGTCGTCCCCTGCTCGCCCGCGCAGGAAGAACTCCCAAAACGCCGTTGCCACAAACTTGGAAAAACCCTGCCGGCCAATGAGAAATTACGCCGCACGAGCCGCAGTAACACTCGTTTCGCATGTGCCATCCCAAAGCTAAGCCTGACCTGCGAAACATGGCAAAGCGCATATGGACGGTTCTCTCATCTGTTTGAACTCGTCCTACTTAATTGCCGATAGCCGGGCCTTTCGTCAGGCTGAGCTGGGGGAGGGGGCGCCGGCGGCATCTTGCCTGATTCCGGCTGGTTAGCGGGGCTTGTAGACGTCGGACCGGTGTTCGATGCGGTGGACGTACAGGATGTGCGCTTCGGTGTCGAGGGTGAACAGGACCCTGTAGTCGCCGCGACGTGCGGTGCGCAGGCCGAGCAGTTCGTTCGTCAGCGGTCTGCTCAGCCGATAAGGGTTGTCGGCCAGGACGCCGGTGACGAATTCGACGATCGCTGCTGCCGCCTTCTCCGGCAGCCGGCGGAAACCCTTCAGGGCCAGACTCGTGCCTTCGACCTTCCATGCAGCCGTGTCGTCGGATTCTGTGCCGGTCACCGCGGCGGCAGTCCGAATTCGCGGCGGAGGTCAGCACCGCTGGTCGTGTTGCCTTCGGCGATGTCGCGCCTGGCCTGGTCCAGGTCTTCACGAATACCTGGCTGCGAAAGCCAATGGATTGTTTCCTGCAGGGATTCCAGGTCGGCGGCCGACATCAGCACGGCTGACGGATGACCGTGCCGGGTGATCTGGATGATCTCGTGTGTCTTGTCGGCTTCCTCCACCAAGGCGGAAAGCTTGTCCTTGGCTTCGCTGAGCGGTACGGTTCTCATGGTCTGATTCTAGCCAAAACTACGGCTAATGCGTAGCCCGACTTTTAGCCGATAATGGATATTCTGTCATGTCCCCGTTGTATGATCGGCTTCTCCGACGAGCTGCGCAGGCGGGGCGTCAATCTCGGTGTCTTGAACCTCGAAGGCGGCAACGTCGACACCGGCACTCCGATGGGCAGCATAGTGTTCACCGCCATGGCCGCGTTGGCGTAGATGGAGCTGGCGATCAAGCAGGAACGGATCAACGACAACCTGAGGAAACAGCGTGCCGCCGGCAAGGACCTGGGCCGCCGATGGCAACAGACAGCGGAGAACAGGCCACGCGAGTAGCCAAAGACCTGGGAATGTCGTGCGCCACCCCGTACGGGGCGCATTCATGAACTGTCATGAAACCAAGACAGAGTCGCCGACTTTCGAGGCGATTGCCTCGTAGGCAGCGGTGGCGATGGCTAGATCTTGCCAGGGCATGCCGGTGGTCTTTAGCACGGCGGGTCGCCCATGTTGGATGCGCTTATGGCCGGACACGATGTCCGCCAGTGTGATGAGGCAATCCGGGCCTTCGATCGCGCCAGACTCCATCGCCTGGATGATGTCGCCTGCTTCGAGCTGTGAAGTGCGCAGTGATTCGACGCAGATGCTCGCGTGTGCCATGAGGGCGTCATCGAGTTCGCGTCGTGCCGGTTCATGTGAGCCTATGGCGATGACGACTGCGGTGTCTTTTACCTGTGAACCGTCAAAGAGTGGCTCGGCTGAGCCGGTGCAACAGATGATCAGATCGGCATTCGCGACCTCGTCGGTGCTGCAGACCTTGGACTTTAGCCCGAGTCCGGCTGCGCGGGCAGACAATGACTTTGCAGCACCTGGGTTCCGCCCTACGATGCCGACACGGTTCAGTGTTAGTACGGTGCTGAAGGCCTTGACGTGTTCCCAGGCTTGTGGTCCGGTACCGAAAATCAGGAGATTCTTGGGCCCTGGTGAGGTCAGTCGTAAGGCGCCTAAGGCAGATACGGCGGGAGTGCGAAGATTTGTCAGTGCCGTACCATCAAGGACCGCCAGCGGGCGCTGGTCCGGGCCGCCGAAAAGTGCGTAGAGACCTTGAATCACGGGCAGGTTGGAGGATGCATTTTCGGGGCTTATGGTGAGCAGCTTCGTTCCTGTGTAGTTTCCCGAGGTGGAGGGCATCTGTAGGAAAAGTCCCCGGCCGGTCTTTAGTGTCGAACGCAGGCCATCACGTTCAGGATCAAAGCCTGCCAAGAGGAAACTCTCGAGCAATTTGACGGCATCCGGGAAAGGGACAGCCCTTTGGATGTCACAGCTGCTGATAAAAACCGGAGCAGGAAAGGATGAAGACTGGGGATTCATTGGCGTTCCTGGTTCTATTTTTGTTCGCAAGCTCTGGCTGGCGTTGTGGAGGCTTCGATGACGGCGTGTGCGCCGCCATCGAAGCCTTTCCGGTTTACAGCGATTTGCTGCTCCCTGTAGATGCTCCGACGTTCGTGGGATCTGCCACCGGCGTCGGCGTTAGCGGAGCCCTGCCCGGGCAGTTCTTGCCGGGGACATGGCGTTGTTGCCTTAAGCGAAGCTGGGTCGGGAGGGGCTGCTTATGAGGCCGTCGACGCGAAGTTCATCGATCTCGGCGGATGAGTAGCCGAGCTCGGCCAGGATTTCCTCCGAGTGTTGTCCGAGCAGTGGTGCGGGGGAGTACTCCCTGCTGCCTGCGGCGGACAGGCGGATCGGGTTGTCGATGACTTTGATGGGTCCGGCGGTTGGGTGGTCCACTGTCCGGATGATGTCGTTGTTTATGACCTGGGGGTGGGCCAGTACTTCGTCGTAGTCCAGCACCGGTGCGCAGAGGACGCTGCGGGCGCTGAGTTTCTGGACGGCTTCGTCGGTGGTGAACCTGCTCAGTTCGTGGTCCAGAATCGACCACAGGGCTTCCCTGTTTTCCATCTGGAGTTCCGAGGTGGCAAATTGGGGTCGGGTGGTGAGGTTATCGATGCCCAGAGCATCACATACTGCTTCGAGGGGGTCCGGACGGAAGAGGCCGACGATGTTGACCCATCCGTCGGAGGTTTTGAATGAGCCGACGAGGTTGTCCCTTTCCCAGTTGATCTCGAAGCGCCTCATCATCCACTGGGTGTATTCGTTCATTTGGGCGAACAGCGCGGTGTCAGGCAGACGGAACGCTAAGGAAGAGAGCTGTTGTGGGCCGTTGGAGGGAAAAACGCGCTTCAGCCCACGCAGGTGTGCCGTTGCTTATAGGCTTCCCTAGTTTTGAGGGACGGCACACATTCCCGCACCTTTTCGTCTCGGACGCCGCAAGTTGGTCGACCATCTGCCGCCTGACACTGGCCGGAATTGCCCCGCACCAAGCCAGGGCCCCGGGCCGACCAAACCACCAACGACCTCGGAGCCGAGACCGAGGCCCAAGAAGCTATCGGTCGACCGATACACCGCCCGAGGGGTGTTCGACGTCCAACACCCCGTCCCGCCATCTCCCTGAGCATGGTCTCGGCGGAGAGCAGTGGGAGTGCGAGCCTAAGATCCTCCAGGTGAAGTTTCGCTGAAGCGACCTTCGTTCGGACGATTAGCCCCCCAGCTCTTGCCGTGGAGCCATCAGATGGCACATCCAGCATCTCCGCCGGAACCTGACTCGGCGTACCACTCCCACGAACCATTCTTCAGTCTGCGCCCTCCCATGGCACCGAACATGAACGGGGTGATGCCAGTGGGATCGCCTCCAGCAGCGACGAACTCGGCCCTCTTCTTCCTGGCGTACCGGAAGTGGGAAGGGAAGAACACCGCAGCTCCCATCCCAGCACCGAGAATGAAGCAGAGGATTGAGATCACCCCTACTGGACCGTCGCCTTGCCAACTCAGCCAGGCATAGAGAACGGCGGTGCCGATACTGAACCCGGCAATCACAAACGTCGCCTGAAAGATCGCAGCATTGCGTAGGACCCGATTGGTGTACCGGGCATTTACATTGGTTCGTTGATCGTCTGGAATCCTCAAACTCGTGGTTTGCTGGTCTGCCGTCAGGGACATGGTTGGCCTCTCGTGGTCAACGGCTGAGTAGGTGCAGGAATGAGATTCAGGAGTCGGGCCCGCCTGACAACAGGACGAACACCGCCGCGAGAATCATGAGGGCAATGTTCAGGCCATTGCCGATAAAAACAATCCAGCCACAGATCCGCCCGAAGGGAGCCCGCACACCCAGGGCCTCGGCCTTGCCGGTATTCCTGATCGCCAGAGGCCCAAAGATCACGCCAAAGAAGAAAATTCCGATGATGGCAAACATCGTCGCCCTGGACCTGAATGCGGCCCCCTCCAAATCAGGGAAGAAAAACGGCCCATCCTCCTGCCCGTCGTCAGGGTCCTGGGCTGCGTAAGGCTGCAAGGCAAGGGGCTGCTGGTTGAATACGGGCTGGGACATGGGGCATGCCTCTCGGTTCGGGGTCGTTCGGTGGAAAGAATGGGTCGCAACCTGTCCAGCCAACGGGGGTCGCCGTAGTACTCGCCGAAACTCGGGCGGATATTGCTGGGGTAGGCTTCTGAGCTGCTGCGCCCCGGGGAACGCGAGGCCGCAGAACGTCGAGGCTTGGAGGAACCCCAGCGCCGGTCACTGGCCCGCAAGGTCCGCGCGTGCGCCACGGCGACGCAGGACGAGGCCGAGTTCGTGCGCCGCTTCCGGCGCACCGGGGCCATGATCAAGCCGCGCTATGCGGCCGGCCGGGAAGACGTGGTGGCGGGCTATTCGGTGGCCGAGCGTCCGCCCAGGGGCGTGCGCCCAGTCTGGTTCGGCGGGGGCCACCTGGCCAAGGACCTGACCCTGCCGCGACTGCGCGGAGCATGGGCGGACAGCCCCGAGCTGGCCGGCGAGGCGGTGGCCGAGTGGGGCGCGGCCGCGCGCGGCCGCCGGCCCGTGAACGCGGGCCGGGAAGCGCACGAACCGGACCCCGCAGCAGTGGGAGCAGTACAGCGACGAGGTCGCCCGGCTGCGCGAGACTCTGCGCAGCGTCCCGATGGACGACGATTATGCAACCTGGGCGCCCCGTTGCACGCGAGACGAGCGGGGCTTTCGCGGCCTGGTCAACGGCGACGGAATCGACCCCCGGCCCGCTGGCTGCGGCGGCCGACGATCTGTCCAAGACGGCGCAGCTGCGCCGCTACCCGGTGCGCCCGATCCGCAGTGTCGGGCCGTCCGCTCGCGGGGCATCCCTGGTCCTCATGACGGCTGCCATGGGCGGCACCGGAACTGCTGCCTAGCTAGGCGATCATGCTGCGCCAGCTGGTGGTTGCCCCGTCCAAGACCGACCGTGAGCGTGTGATCCCAATGACCGCCGACTTGTTCCATGTCATCGCGACGATTATCCGCCGCCTCACCCGGAACCGCCGCAGCGTGCCGTTGGCGACGCGCTTTGATACGAACGGATCACGACCGAACCTCAGCCGTTCCTGTTCCAGCGCACGATCGGCCAGCGCACCGAGGTCATCACTCCCGGGGCGCTGCGCGCAGAACTGGCCAAGCTCAGCGATGGCTTGGCAGTTGAGCACCCTGAACTGGCTGGCTGCCGGTTCACTCCGCACGACTTCCGCCGCCTCATGTTCGCCACCGACCTCGTCTACCATGGCCTGCCGATCCACATCGGCGCCGCACTCCTCGGGCATCTGGACGTGCAGACCACCCACGGCTACGTCACTGTGTTCCAGGAAGACGTTATCCGCCACTACCAGACCCACCTCGCTGGGCGCCGGGCGGCCCGGGCCGCCCGGGAATACCGGACCCCGACCGCCAAGGAATGGGCCGAATTCGAGGAACATTTCGACAAGCGCAAAGTGGAACTGGGTAACTGCGGGCGATCCTACGCCACCCCGTGCGAGCACGAACATGCCTGCATCCGCTGCCCCCTGCTACAGGTGGACCCTGGCATGATCGGCCGTCTCGACGAGATCAATACCGACCTCCTGGCCCGACGCGAGCTCGCCGAAACCAAGGGCTGGCTCGGCGAGCTCGAAGGCATCGACCTCACCCTCCGGTTCCTCCAGGACAAGCGGGCCGACGCACAAAAATTGACTTGGCGAGACCCGACAAACATCGGATTCCCCACTATCCGCACTTGAGAAGGCCCCCAAAATACCGCAACCGGAGAAGTTACGGCCCGTTCCCGGTCTTTTCTCAGGAGCGTCTAACTCATAGGTGAGAAGAGTTTCTCAGCGCTCACGGCCCCCACGATTCGTCAGTGGCGCTAGTTGAACTGGAGCGAAGAGGATAGCGAGGCATCCAGGCGGGGGTCGACGAGGTTCGGGACGCCTCCGAAGGAGGCAAGGGTCCGGGCGGTCTCCACGAACTCGCGTGCCAGCTCGTCATTGACGTCGGTGCGCCATGCAATCGACAGCGGAGAGGGCGGGACGTCTCTGACCGGGATGAAAGACAGCCCGGGACGGTCATAGAAACGCTGCGTGGAGGCCTGAGTGAACGCAATGCCTCGCTCGCCCATGATGGCTTCGAAACATTCATCGACGGTGGCTACCTGAGTGCCCAGACGGACCGGCTGCCCGCCGCGGGCCTGGGTCGCGAGCCAGAAATCCCTCCACTTATCCGGAGCCTTGCGGGCGACAAAGGGCTCATCAACGACCTGTTCCACCGAGACCTCGGACAGCCCGGCAAAGCGGGAACTGCTGGCAACCACGAGGACCCGCGGCTCGATGAACAGTGTTTCCATGGCGAGCCAGTCAGCCGCCGGCAGAGGCGGCCGCACAAATGCCACGTCGGCGCTTCCGTCGGCAAGCCCTGCGGTGGGGTCGGCGAAATCGAAAGACCTCATCTGGACGTGGATTTCCGGATGGTTGTTCTTGAACGCGGCGAGGATCCGCGGCGTCAGTTCAGCAGCAGCGTTGGCCTGGAAACCGACAATCAGGGTGCCCCGCACACCGCTGGCGGCCTCCCTGGTCAAGGAAACGGCGCGTTGCGCGGCGGATAAGAGGCGCTTGGCTTCGCTCAGCAGGACATCGCCGGCGCCTGTCAGCACTACACTGCGGCTGGTCCGGATCAGCAGGGGGGTTCCCAGCGAGTGTTCAAGCTTCCGTATTTGGACGCTGAGGGACGGCTGCGCGATGTGAAGCCGGGCGGCGGCTCGACCGAAGTGCAGTTCTTCCGCAACGGCGACGAAGTACTGCAGGACGCGCAGGTCTAGCTGTGGCTGCTGCATCTTTCAACTGTAAACTCCGCCCCAAACCGGGGTCCAATAGTTTGAGACTATCGGTGGATAGGGGGCCGGTATTGGACCGTTCGGGGCCGTGGGGGCTGCAATGGAAGCAGCGAAAGGTTGCCACCGGAGACAGCCGCCACGGCACTCCAGGAACCCCGCTTCGAGGCTCGGACAGAGAAGTCCGACCCTCCGCGAGTCCAATGAGAGGAACAACGAAATGACGGTCGCAACACGTGCCCCTTCTGTAGAAGCCTGGGTTCAGAGCTTCACCGAGGCCAACAACCAGGACCCGGAAATCCAGGCCCACGGAAAGTACTTCACCTGCTCCTACCTGCTGGACATGGAGGCGCACACCTTTGTTGTCCGGGTGGTTTCCGGCACCATCGCCCAGATTTCCGTGGACCCGGGTCCCATCGACGTGCCCTACCAGTTCGCCATCCGGGCCAGCGCCCACACCTGGGGTGAATTCGGCAAGCCCGTCCCGGCTCCCATGTACCACGGCATTTGGGCCGCCACTTTCCAGCGCGACATGAAGCTGGAGGGCGACGTCCTGGTCCTGATGCAGAACCTGCGCTGCATCACCCGCCAGATCGAACTGCTGCGCTCCACCGGCGCACCCGTCTAGACCATAGGAGTTCCTGACATGAGCAAAATTTCCCCCGTCACCGGGCACTACGTCACCGTCGATGTGGATGGCCTCGAATACAAGGTCTTCTACTTGGAGAACGGCCAGGGCCAGCCCCTGGTCTGCCAGCACACCGCCGGAGCCCACAACCACCAATGGCGAGGCCTGTTGGAGGACCCGGAGATCACCGCCAACTACCGCGTCATCGCCTACGACCTCCCCCGTCACGGCAAATCAGACCCGCCGGAAAACACCCAGTGGTGGACCGAAGAGTACCAGCTCAGCGCGGACCACTACGCTAACTTCATCGTCGCCCTCGTCGATGCGCTGGAACTGGTTGACCCTATCTTCATGGGATCCTCCTTCGGCGGCAACGTGGCACTGCAGCTCGCCCACCGCTTCCCGGAGAGGTTCGACGCCGTCATCCCCGTTGAGGGGGCGGACCACTCACCGGGCTTCTACCTTGACTGGTGGCAGCACCCCCACGCCAACGCCGCTCAGGTCTGCGGCAGCGGCGTCTGGGACCTCATGGCCCCGCAATCACCGGAGGCGGACCGCTGGAAAACCTGGTTCTACTACACACAGGGTTCCGAGGCGTTCAAGGGTGACCTGTACTTCTACTCCGTGGACCACGATCTGCGCGGCAAGCTGGGCGAAATCCAGACGGACAAATGCGCGGTGGTCCTGATGACCGGCGAGTACGACTACCTCACCACCCCTGAAGACGGAGCCCGCACCGCCAGCCAGATCCCGGATGCCGAGTTCATCGAGATGAAAGCCATCGGACACTTCCCGATGAGCGAGAACTACCCGGTTTTCAAGGGATACCTCGTACAAGCTCTGGACATGATCCGCACCAAGAGCAGCGTCCGAGCCTAGCCGATTCTCACCTAAGGCGTCGGTGCCGACCTAAGAGGGTCGGCACCGACTCCACCACCTCGATGGTGAAAAGTACACCAGAAGATTTGACGTCCTCATGCCCTGTTCCTGGCACCCGGACCGCATCAAAACTGCTGAAAGTCGTGCCATGCGCCGGCACGACTTCCTTCAAAACCCTTGGAGATCGAACGATGTCAATAACTGCCCAGCATGAGAGCGCCCTGCTGGCCTCTGTTCCGACCGGCCTGCTGATCAACGGGCAGTGGCGTCCGGCCGCGTCCGGTAAGACGTTCGACGTCGAGGACCCTGCGACGGGCAAGGTGCTGCTGAGCATCGCTGACGCAGGTGCCGAGGACGGCATGGCGGCCCTGGACGCTGCCGCGGCCGCGCAGGATTCCTGGGCGAAGGTCCCGCCGCGGGAACGCGGGGAGATCCTGCGCCGCGCCTTCGACCTGGTCACCGAGCGGGCCGAGGACTTCGCCCTGCTGATGACCCTGGAGATGGGCAAGCCGCTGGCCGAGGCCCGCGGCGAGGTCACCTATGGTGCGGAGTTCCTGCGCTGGTTCTCCGAGGAAGCAGTCCGCGCGTTCGGCCGCTACTCGGTCTCCCCGGACGGCAAGTCCCGGCTGCTGGTGACCAAGAAGCCGGTGGGCCCCTGCCTGCTGATCACGCCGTGGAACTTCCCGCTCGCGATGGCCACCCGCAAGGTCGCCCCGGCCGTGGCCGCCGGCTGCACCATGGTGCTCAAGTCCGCGAACCTGACCCCGCTGACCTCCCAGCTGTTCGCCGCCGTCATGCAGGAGGCCGGCCTGCCCGCCGGCGTCCTGAACCTGATCCCGACCTCCACCGCCGGCGCCACCACGGGCCCGCTGATCAAGGACTCCCGGCTGCGCAAGCTCTCCTTCACCGGCTCCACCGAGGTCGGCCGCCGCCTGCTCGCCGACGCCTCCGGGACGGTGCTGCGGACCTCGATGGAGCTCGGCGGCAACGCCCCGTTCGTGGTGTTCGAGGACGCCGACGTCGACGCCGCCGTCGCCGGGGCCACGATCGCGAAGCTGCGGAACATGGGCGAGGCCTGCACCGCGGCCAACCGGTTCATCGTGCATGAATCCGTTGCCGAGGAGTTCGCGGCGAAGTTCGCCGCGAAGATGGCGGAGATGACCACCGCCCGCGGCACCGAGCCGGGGTCCAAGGTGGGCCCGCTGATCGATGCCAAGAGCCGGGACAAGGTCCACGAGCTCGTCTCCGACGCCGTGTCCGCCGGTGCCGTCGCGGTGATCGGCGGCGCCGCCGTCGAGGGCCCCGGGTACTTCTACCAGCCCACCATCCTCACCGGCGTCACGGAGGGGACCCGGATCCTGTCCGAGGAGATTTTCGGCCCCGTCGCCCCGATCATCACCTTCGCCTCCGAGGACGAGGCCGTGCGGCTGGCGAACAACACCGAATACGGCCTGGTGGCCTACGTCTTCACCAGGGACCTCAACCGCGGCATCCGGATGGGCGAGCGGCTCGAGACCGGCATGCTGGGCCTGAACGCCGGCGTCATCTCCAACGCCGCGGCGCCCTTCGGCGGCATCAAGCAGTCCGGCCTCGGACGCGAAGGCGGCCTCGAGGGCATCGAGGAATACCTCTACACCCAGTACATCGGCATCGCCGACCCCTACGCAGGCTAATCTCCGGGCAGCCAGCCTACAACACCCCAGCCGCAAGGGCTCTCCCGTCCTCGCAACATGGGAGGCCCCTTGTTGTGAGCACGGTTCTGGACGTCGAGCGCAGGGCTACTGAACGGAACTGACGCCCAACGAACTCGGCAAGGTCCTGCCCGGCTTCTACGCCGATCTGATCCTGGTCGACGGCAACCCGCTCGAAGACATCATCATCCTGCAGGACATCACCAAAATCAACGCAGGAATGAAAAATGGCGAATTCCACCGTGAACCGGCCGAACACACACCCCGGCAACCCCTCGAACGTACCGTCAAATACGACAGTTAATGAGTGGCTTCCCCTGTCTAGGGGAGGGAGAAGGAAGATTTCGTTTCGCGGTTAAATCGCAGCCTCGGATGGCGGTTCGGCGGGTCCGGCTCCCGGGCCAGGGCCAGGGCCAGGGCGAGTTTGTCCAGTTCAGTGGCAGCTCGTGGATCTTCAGGCGTTATGGTCGCGCTCTTCCCGTCACGCCTTCTCCACCTGTGAGTGCCTGGCGTCATCAGCCGTTGCCGCCTCAGCCCAGACCACTGCGGTCATGCGCACTGGCAGCTCGGTGACGGGCTGCGGGGTGGCCGCGATCTTGCCCGCGGCGCCAAGGTGCTCCAATTTCCATGCCTGGAGGTACCTCATGGCATCGGCGTTGCTTACACCGGCCAGTTCGCGGACCGTGGAGATGGTGGGGCTCGATAAAAGTGCCGTAAATGCCGAGCCAACGTCAGGCATGAGCGTTGGCTTGAACCTTCCATCGACCACTACTGCTTGGGAGCGTTACCATGGCACGCCTTACCCCGAAAGGCCGCGTCTGCGCAGCCGCAGACCAGATCAGTGCCGAGCGGAGCCCGGTGACCCGGCCGGAAGCGGCAGCGTAGCCCTCAGCTGCATGGCCGGCTCCCTGCTCGTGCCTGGTCAAAATGTTGAGGGCGTCATATAGCGGTATAACGTTACCGCCGGGTATGCCGAATATGTCAGAAACACCAAGCGCCTCGAGGCTCCAGACAATAGCTTCGCACCGGTCGTGATTGTGCCGTTCCGAGTGTTGCAAGTCGAGGAGGAACCTTGTGCCTCGGCCAAAGAATCTAAAGGGATGCCCGCACGCCTCGGTGAGAGGGTGGTTACGTCTGCCGCCACCATCGCTGTCATTCCATTACGTCGAGTGCGGCCCGGATGATGCTGTCCACGTCGATGCCGTGGTAACGATACACATCTGCGATATCCCCGGACTGACCGAACTGGCTTACGCCGAGATTCCTGCTTTTCACCTGGTTAACATTGGCCAGGAATGCGAGCGTGTGCGGATGCCCGTCGAGCACGGTGATCATCGGCACGGCGCGCTCTGGCGGCAGGATCTGATCCAGAATCCACGTCTCTGTGTTATCCTCCTGACCGTTCCTGCTCTGCAGAGCTTCGTAAAGCAGCCCCGGACTTGTCACGCACACCACGTCAACGGGTTTGCCCTGGACTGCGAGGCGGTCGGCGGCGGTAATCGCCTCGGGAACCAGTGCGCCCATGGTGACGATGGTCGCGCAGGGGTCCTTGGCGGTTCGCAGCATGTAGCCGCCCGCCACTACTTGGCGCCGTCGACGCTCGCGGGCCGCCGGATCCTCCGGGATTTCGGCCAGCTGCTGATCAACTGGCTTGGTGGACAGCCTGAGGTAGGCAGACTTGCCGCCGCGGCGTCCCATTTGTGCCATGGAGGCCAGCAGCGTCCACTCAGCTTCGAGGGCGAAGGCAGGTTCGTAGCTTGTGCAGCCAGGCTGTTCCAGCCCGATGGAGGGAGTTTTGATTGACTGGTGTGCCCCGCCTTCAGGGGCGAGAGTAACCCCCGAAGGGGTCCCGACCAGGATCGATTGCCCACCGGCGTAAATACCGTAGGACCATGGTTCGAGGGCGCGCTCCACGAAGGGGTCATATAGCACGCCGATCGGGAACAGGGGTTGGCCCCAGCGGCTCCAGGTTGCGCCGAGTTCGCTGATCAGGCCTACGAGGTTGACCTCGGCTATGCCGAGCTCGATGTGTTGGCCGGTGGGATTTTCCCGCCAGTGCATGACCGTTTCCGAGTCGTCGCTGAACCAGTTTTGACGCTCTTCAACGGACCACACACCCACTTTGTTGACCCACCCGGCCAGGTTGGTGCTTGAACTCACGTCGGGGCTGACTGTCACCACGCGCCGGGCGACGTCGGGGGCTGCGCGTTTGATGTCGAGCAGGGCGCGTCCCAGGGCCGCCTGGGTGGTGGCTGTGCCCGAGGGGGTCCTCCCGAGATCGGTGGGAATCTGTGGCGGTGCGACGGGAACTTCGGCATCGCGCTGAAGTCCTTCCGCAGTATTGGAAATCAGCCTTCCGGCCACGCTTGAGGGGTCGAAGCGGTTCCATGGAGCGTCGGCGTTTTCACCGAATCGTTCTGCAAGCTCCCGGTACTGGTCGACGGTGAGCAGAGAGGAGTGGTTTTGCGGGTGGCCTTCTGTCGGCAGGCCGTTGCCCTTCACCGTGTAGGCGATGATGACTGTAGGTCTCGAATCATCAATTTGGGAATAGGCATCACGCAGCGCGGCCAGATCGTGGCCGCCGAGGTTCCTGATTGCGCGAAACAATGTATGGTCGTCCACTGTTGAGATGAGGTCGGCGATGGCGTCGCTTCCTGCGCCGGTGCCTGGAATACGGTCGCGCAGTTCCTGGGCAGAGCAGCGCAGCAAGCGCTGGTATTCGGGGTTGGACATGTTAACGATGCGCTGGCGGAGTGCGTCTCCGCCGGGGCGGGCCATGAGGCTTTCCAGCAAGTGCCCGAAGCGGACGGTAATCACCTGCCAGCCGGCTGCCGAGAACAGGCGCTCGATCTTGCCAGCTGCGATATTAGGCACGACCCGGTCCAGTGACTGCCGGTTGAGATCGACGATCCAGACGATTTCGCCCAGCTCTGCGACGCTTGAATCGAGAATGGCCTCCCAGATGGCACCTTCGTCCAGCTCGGCGTCACCGACGAGCGAATACTGCCGCCCGCGATTGGGGGTTCCGCTCACGCTCTCGGTGTAGCGCCGTGAGATGGCCCCCCAGATGGGGGCCGTAGCACCGATGCCGACCGAGCCGGTGGAGTAGTCAACCGGGTCCGGGTCCTTCGAACGGCTGGGGTAGCTTTGCAGCCCCCCAAACTCGCGCAGCGTGGTGAGGTACTTTTCGTCCAAGCAGCCGAGGAGGTAATTAATCGAATGCAGCACGGGCGAGGCGTGGGGCTTGACGGAAACGCGGTCTTCGGGGCGGAGCTGGCCGAACCACAGTGAGGTCATGATTGTGGCGATGGACGCGCTGGAGGCCTGGTGCCCTCCCACTTTGATGCCTGAAACGTTAGGGCGAACTCTGTTGGCGTGGTGGACCACGGAGGTTGCGAGCCACAGGACGCGCTGTTCGATCGCGGCGAGCGTGTCGAGATATGGGTCGTCATATCCGGGAGCGGCGAGGGCCGTGCGTTCCTCGCTGGCGGGACTCTGATTCATGTGTGGTGCCTTAACAGGTGGAGTGGAGTGGATTGACGGGCATGATTCCCGACGCTGGGATGGTGGCCGTCGCGGCAGGAAGACGGCTCTTGTGAAGCCGGCCTCAGCGCCGGGTGGAAGGTCTTCCCTGCGTCACCCTGAGCCTTGGTGGTGCGAATCTGTTATCAATTCGAGCACCTAGTCGCATATTGCGCAAGCAGGCTCATGTAAAATGATCATAATGCGCATGTCGCGCTTCTGGAAGATGGAGGAAGGTAATCATATTGAGCATGCAACGGAGGGCCGACGCCATCGACGCAGCGCTGCTGCACGCGTTGATCGACAATCCTGACGCCACGAACATCGCCGTGGCCGAGGCCACGGGTCTCGCCCGAAACACCGTGCGTTCGCGTCTTGGCCGGTATGCCGAAGAGCAGACGCTGCGGACATTTGAGCGCCGGATCGACCCGGCGTTCCTGGGGTATCCCTTGAGTGCCTATGTGGTCACTAAAGTCACCCAGCGGAAGCTGACGTCGGTCAGCCAGGCGCTCGGCGACATTCCGGAGGTGATTGAGGTGCAGGGGCTGAGCGGCCTCAATGACCTACTGGTCCATGTCGTTGCCCGCGACGCCGACGATCTGTACCGCGTGGCCGGACGTATCCTTGCAACCGACGGGGTTAAGCGTACAAACACCGGACTCGTCATGCGTGAACTCGTGAGCTATCGGATCTCGCAGCTGATAGGCGTACATGATTCGCGGAGTCAATGACGATCGATAAAGGAACAGCACACCGTTACGGTGTCATCGCCGGGGCAGGTACGCATGCTCGGATCTGGTCTCCGGCACGTAGGCCGATGAACTCCCGGCTGTCCCCCCGTCAGCAGCCAGCCAAAGGCCTGATCCATCGGGCATCACGGCATCCACCAGGCCCTGTCGAAGAGCCGCCCATGCAGCCAGACCTCGACTGCCGTTCCGCGGAGTGAGGGCCACTGATGCGGTTGAACATTAAGGGTCCATCCTGGCGGGGACATGGATCGTCCTCCTTCCTTCATGGCAGTGTTGGCGTACCGGTCAACGCGGCACATGCCGTTCCTCGACGCCGTTGTTGGCACCAGGGTCCTTCCCTGCAGGGAAGAGGCGTGCAATCGGGCAGTGGCCAACTTGGCACCGCCTAAGCTCGAAGGCCAGGTCCCTGGACCAGGTCTTCACGGACAACAGCTCCGGCAGGGACACCGCCCGACCACAGCTCACGGACCCCACACCTGCTCGCGGCTGCCGATGTGATGCTGAGCCGAAACAGTCCACATGTGCTGGGAGCAACGGCGAAGGCTGCCCGTTGGAGTGCACGAGGTGCCGTACGAGGGCATGCCTACTTTGGGATCGTGATCCCCAGCCTGGCCATGCGCCGGTAGATGGTCGCCCTGCTGATGCCGAGTTCTGCTGCCGCCCCGCTTACCGTGGCCCCAGGCATGGAAAGACACCGGACGATTTCGTCGCGTTCCACGGATTCGATCCGGCTCAGGTGCGGGCTGCGCCTGCCCAAAAGGTAAGCGGGCAGATGGTGGACGTCGATGGTCTCCGTCCGTGCCGCCGCGGCGTGGATCACGGTGAAGAGCTCGTCGACGTTCTCCGGCCAGCTGTGGGCAATCAGCGCCTTTTCAGCGGCGGCGGTGAAGTCGATGTCCCGCAGGCGGGTTTGGCGGGCGGCATATCTGGCCAGCTGCAGGACGTCGTCACCACGTTCCCGCAGCGCGGGAACAGAAATCACCGTGTCGACCATGCCTGCCAGGGGGTGCGGGATCGCGTCGAGCTCTGCGGCAGTGACGGCCCACGCGAGTGTTGGAGGACTCCCATCGTGGGAAACGGGAAGTGACCGCAGTGCGCGGAGGGCCTGAGCATGGAGCTCTTGTGCTGCCCAGGCGGGCAACAAGTCCACGTTTTCGACTATGACAGCGGTGCCTGCTTTGGCAAGCTCGGGAGTCCACAGGGACAGCCACGCATCGACGTCCTCGGGCGCGGGTGCGGCAGCTGAGAGGATACGGCTCCCCGGATGCACCTTCCGCAGTGCCTGTCCCAGCAGTGTGGCGCGCCCTGAGCCCTGTTCGCCTACGGCGGCAACTACCCGTCCGGCCGCCAACGCCTGCGTCCCCTGGTTAAGGGCGTCTGTCCAGGCTGATGACATTTTGCGCACTGTTCCGGCTGCCGGCTCGAGTTTGCCTCGCTGGATGCGGAATACGCCGCCCCTTGGCCCGGGCTTCCCCTTACGGCCCTGCGACCTCGCCAGCATCAGGGCAGAGGTGTTGCCTGCCGCTGATTCAGCCAAGGCCAGCAGCAGCTGCAGGGACGAGCGGGACCATGTGGTGATATTAACGCTCCCCTCCAGCACTCCGCTGACCGGATCAAATACCGGGACTGCCGCGCAGGTGTAAGTCCGGAGGCTGGCACTATAGTGCTCTTCGGCGCGGACAAGGGTCGGGATTCGGTCGGCCAGCGCGAGCCCCATCCCGTTGGTCCCCGCATCTCTTTCGGAAAACGCGAATCCCGGCGCCAGATGATCCTTATCGAGTGCCCGCAAAAGGGAGGTGTCTCCACTGAACCGGTTAAGGAGCAGGCCCTCGGCATCCGTGAGCATGAGGCTGACGGGCTCATTCGCCAACGTGCTGTACAGGCCAGTGAGCACTTCCTGGCCGCACTGGAAAAACAGGGAGGCGGTCCCGGCCGAGCCAGCCCATGTGGGGTCCACGACTTCGGCGGAGACCCCGTATTCCTCGCTTCGCTGCCAGGAAGCGAGGAGGCGCTTGGCAGCAATGCCGAGCTGGCCGGCATTGGGATCGTGCGTCAGCCTGGCAGGCCCCTCATCCTTGTTCGGCATCATCGCCGTCCTCCTAGTCTCGATACTTCGAGATTACTGCGTCGTCCCATCCCCTAGGGGGGAGAACCGTCTCAAAATGAGACACGCATCACATGTTGACAGCTGTTTCCCCGGCCTAGCCTCGATGGTGTCGCGACTACGGCAGTCGCGAGAAGGAGACCAGACATGTACAGCAAAGACGGCGAAAACTATTTCATTGTCGACGCCCACATCGCGTTGTGGGACGCCCGTCCGGAGAACCAGCGCAACATTCACGGCAAGCAGTTCATCGATTGCTTCTACGACTACCACCGCAACCTGTCCCCGGATGAGGAACAGTGGTCCTACGAGGAATACCTCTACCAGGGCGGCGCGCGCCTCATGAAGGACCTGTTTGAGGACGGTCATGTCGACCACGCGATCTTCCAGCCGGCCTATCTCGGCGCGTTCTACAAGAACGGATTCGCGCAAGTCGAGGAGGCCTACGGCCTTGCTGCCGCGAATCCCGGCAAACTCACGTACAACCACTGCTACGACCCCCGCCACGGCGAAGCTGGCCTTGACCGGCTGCGCGCCGACCACGAAAAGATGGGCTTCAAGGGAGTGAAGCTCTACACCGCCGAGTGGCACGGCGAATCCCGAGGCTACAAGCTGTCGGACCCTTGGTCCTACCGGTACTTCGAGGAGTGCCGCAAGCTGGGCATCAAGAACATCCACGTCCACAAGGGCCCCACCATCCGCCCCCTGGACCGGGACGCCTTCGACGTCGCAGACGTTGACCACGCTGCATCGGACTTTAATGACCTGAACTTCATTGTCGAGCACGTCGGCCTGCCCCGGCTGGAAGACTTCTGCTGGATCGCCACCCAGGAACCCAATGTTCACGGCGGCCTGGCGGTGGCCATGCCCTTCATGCACACCCGCCCGCGGTACTTCGCCCAGATCATCGGCGAGCTCATCTACTGGATCGGTGAGGACCGCATCCAGTTCTCCAGCGACTACGCCCTGTGGACACCCCGCTGGCTGATCGAGCGCTTCGTCGACTTCCAGATCCCGGAAGACATGACCGAATACGCCCCGCTCACGACCGCCCAGAAGAAAAAGATCCTGGGGCTTAACGCCGCCAAGATGTACGACATCCCCGTACCTGCAGAGCTCCAGCTCCCGGATGCTGGCGAGACAAAGACGGGACCACGACAGCCGGAGCGCGCCGACCTGGCAGGCGTCCGGTGACAGCCCTGCACGCCGATCCGGCGGCTGACACCGGCTGGGACGTGACGGAGGCTGACGTCCGCCGTGCCCTGGACTCCGTGATCGATCCGGAACTGGACGAGCCCATCACCGACCTTGGCTTCGTCCGTTCCCTTCAGGTCCGGGCCGGCGTCGACGGCGCCTCGGTGGAAGTTCACCTGCGCCTGCCCACCTCCTTCTGCTCGCCCAATTTCGCCTACCTCATGGCGTCCGACAGCAAGGACGCCATCTCGGCGCTGCCGGCGGTTACGAAGGTGATCGTCGAGCTGGACGACCACCACGACTCCGACCTCATCAACGCCGGGCTCGCCGCGGACGCCGGGTACCGCGGGACGTTCCTGCACGAGGCCGAGGACAGCCTGGAGGAGCTGCGGTGGACGTTCCGCCGCAAGGCCCACACCGCCGCCATGGAACGCTGCCTCACCGACCTCCTGCGGGCCAACCCCGAACTCGTGGAGACGGAGATGGGAGGAGTTCGCCTCTGGGCCCTTCCTGCCGGAAGAAACAAGGATGCGCTGCTGCGCAGACGGTCAGCGCTCGGCCTGCCCGAGGCGACGGATTCGATTGTCCTGGTCAACCACGAAGGCTACCCCTACCCTCCTGAGGCCGTTCCGATGGCGCTGCGCCGGGCCCGCTCGACCCGCATCTCCATTGACGGGAATGCGCATTTCTGCCGGGGCCTGCTGCGCACACGCTATGAAGGATCCGGAGCGGACCAGAGCGCCCGGCCAGAGGGTGCCGAGGCCACGGACCACCACGAATTACTTCCGCTTAAAGTCAAGGAGATTCACTCATGAGCACTATGCGAGCCGTTCAGGTAGTCGGCTACCACGAAGGCCTGAAGATGGCAGAAGTGCCGGTCCCCGAGGTTACCGGCCCCCTGGACGTCGTCGTCAAAATCGGCGGAGCCGGTGTGTGCCGCACCGACCTGCACATTCTCGAGGGCCAGTGGGCCGAAAAATCCCAGGTCCACCTGCCGTACACCATCGGCCACGAGAACGCCGGATGGGTTCATGCAGTCGGGAGCGCCGTCACCAACGTGAAGGAAGGCGATAAAGTCATCCTTCACCCCCTCATCACGTGCGGCCTGTGCCGCGCCTGCCGCTCAGGGGATGACGTGCATTGCGAGCAGAGCAGGTTCCCCGGCATCGACACCAGCGGCGGGTACGCCGAATACCTCCTGACATCCGCGCGCTCGGTCGTCAAAATCGACGACTCCCTGGAACCCTCCGACGTCGCGGCCCTGGCCGACGCCGGCCTTACCGCCTATCATGCGGCCGCTAAAGCGGCCAAGCGCCTGACGGCCAGGGACACCTGCGTCGTCATCGGCGCAGGTGGATTGGGACACATCGGAATCCAGGTTCTCACAGCGCTCACGCCGGCCCGCATCATTGTCGTAGACCGTAACGCTGCCGCCCTGGACCTTGCCAAGGAGGTCGGGGCACACGAGGGCGTCCTGGCCGACGGGACACAGGTCGAACAGATCCTTGCGATCACCGCCGGCAACGGAGCGGAGGCCCTCATCGACTTCGTTGGTGAAGGTGGCGCGACCGCCCAGGGCGTCGCCATGCTGCGCCGGGCCGGAGATTACTATGTGGTGGGCTACGGCGAGAACATCAACGTCCCCACCATCGACATTGTCTCGGCCGAGATCAACATCATCGGCAACCTCGTCGGCTCCTACAATGACCTCCAGGACCTCATGGCCCTGGCAGCACGCGGCGCCGTCACGCTTCATACCCAGAAATACGCCCTGGACGACTTCCAACAGGCGATCAGCGACCTCGACGCGGGTAAGGTCCGCGGCCGGGCCATCCTCGTGCCCTAGCAGACAACCTTGGGGGGAATCCAACACACCAACACATCAAAGAGAGATGACATGAAACCTTACATAGGCGTGGGTTTATCCGTCGGCGTGCTAGCCGGAATATGGACGCAGGTGAGCGTAGAACTTGGCCTCATCACCTGGGTCGCGTTCGTCGCGTGGGCATGTTTCTTCGCCGCAGGAGGGGGTGCAACCGGATTTGCCAAGGGACTGGCGGCCAATCTCTCCGGCGTCACCTATGGGTGGCTCGTAGCGCTGCTGACCACCGTGGCGGACTTCCCCGGCATACTCGCCATTGGTGTGGCCGTTGCAGCCCTGGCCATGTGCCTGCAAGCAGGATGGGCACCACTGTCCTTTATCCCCGGCGCCTTCGCAGGGACAGCGGTGTTCTTCGGAACACAGCTGTCATTCTGGCCCACCACAGTTTCCCTCATCATCGGCGCCGGCTTGGGATGGCTTTCAGCCTTTCTCGGAGACCGCATACAGACTCTCGTCAGCAAACCCCGCCGGGTGTCTCCCACGGACGACCCAAGCCGTCCCGTCCGTACAGCCTGAGAATACGATCCCATCGGAACGGCTGACCGCCGTGCCCATCTGCTTCACCTAAGGACCAAGATTGATCTTCATCACCGCAAAATTCCCTGTAAAACCAGAGCACGCCAACAACTGGGCCGACATCACCAAGGACTTCACCGAAACAACGAACGCAGAAGAAGGCTGCCTCTTCTTCGAGTGGTCACGCTCTCTCGAAGACCCTCATACCTACGTTTTAGTGGAAGCCTTCCGCGACGACGAGTCCGGTTCCACGCACGTGCAGTCGGATCACTTCAAAAAGGCCACCGCCGAACTTCCTGCCTATCTTTCTGCGACGCCCGACATAATCAACGTCCGGGTCGAAGGCTGGTCAAAGCTGGGCGAAATGGCAGTCGACTAAACCCAACTCTCCTCCCATCCAGCAAATTGGGCGTAGTGGCACGGCAACCCCGCGCCACTACGCCCCCGTCGAGGAAACCACATGACGGTGTACAAACATGAGGACTGGACACGCCTCATCAACACCCCAGTCGAAATCCGCCAGTACGGTCAAACCATCAGAACCGGCATAGTCGACAGCGCAATGCCGGACTCCTCGCGCTCTGGATCGCAGCCGAGGCCATCCACCCGCGACAAATATATGAAGCTGCGCTCGGCTATGAAGTCTGAGTCGTACCCCACGAGCTATCAGGCAGTGCCACCTACCGCATGACTTCTGATCTGCTCTTTGGAGAAAGGCCAGTCAATGGTTAAAGCACGATGTGCGCACCGGAACCTAGCTCCCAAGCCGGACAGCCCCGGCAGTACTCCCTGCCTCGCACCCGGCAAATATGAGCGGTAAATCTACGCGCAACAACAACGAGGACAAAGCAAAGGTAAACCCATGGACTCACTTCTTTATGACCTGCCGGCACTGACCATACGGCGGATTGCAGTCAGTGAGCTGGACAATAACGTGTATCTGTTGACCGGGAAAGCCAGCGGAGAGCAGGTACTGATCGACGCCGCCGATGAACTTTCCGCCATCCAGCAACTGCTGCAGGATTCCGCAACCGACACTATGGTCACACCCAAATTGGCTCTGATAGCCACCACGCACCAGCACTGGGACCACGTCCGGGCGCTCAAGGAGCTGGCCGCAGCCCACGGTGCCCATACGGCGGCGGGGGCGGACGACGCCGAGGCTTTGCCCATCACAGTAGACCGGAAGCTGGAGCACGGGGACACCCTCGCAATGGACGGCTTCGAGCTGACCGCAATCCACCTGCGTGGGCACACCCCGGGATCAGTGGCATTCGTGTACCAGGACTCGAACCGACCTGCCCACATCTTCTCCGGCGATTCGCTGTTCCCTGGCGGAGTGGGCAACACCGAGAAGGACCCCGAGCGATGCAACCAGCTCATCACCGACGTCAAGGAGCGCTTATTTGACGCTTACCCAGACACCGCCGTAGTGCACCCCGGCCACGGCAAGGCCACCACCTTGGGCACAGAGCGGCCCCACTTCGAGGAGTGGCACATTCGCGGCTGGTAAGCCCCTGGCAACATACGGGACGTTATCAGGGCCAGGCCAACGCTTGGGCGAATCCCATCCACTGCTACTGCTTTCCTCAGGAACGTCGACAACAAGGCGCCTTTCCTGGCGAACCCCTTGGGGAAGCCAAGCCGACTTCTATATCGACGCAGTGAGCGAAGACTCCCGTGTGGTTGCAGTGTTTTCTGAAACCGATATTTGGGGCGCAGCCACGTTCCATCCCAAGTCCGGCCGCGAATTCGACACAAGGCTAGCCCTCAAAGGCTACTGCTGCGGCATGGGCTTCGAAGTGACGGGCTACCCCTGCCCGCCGTGTCGACAGGCATATTGCCCCAAGTGTAAGCACTGTAAATGCCAGCGTCAGATCCTGTGCGAAGTTGCCTGCACAAGATGCTTCCTCCAGTTCCAGCCCCACCTTGTCGTTGATGGCCGATGCGAGGACTGCCGTTCCTGACTTGCCCTAACCTTTCGAGCAGCTGCCTCGACTACTTGGGGTCGCCGTAGTAGCCGAAAATCGGCGGATATGGCTGGCCGGTGGTAACCCGGCCAGGGAGTCCTGGGCCGTCGTGGTCAGCACCGTGCAGGAGATCAGCCATTTGCCTGGATCATCCTCCGGCACCGAGGGGTCCGCCCAGAACTCGTACAGTCCCGCGAAACTAAGCAGCTCTTCATCTTCCGAAAACAGGTATGTCGGGATCTTCTTGCGGTCCGGGGTCTTTTGCCACTCAAAGTAACCTTCAGCTGGCAGACACATGCGTCGCTTCACCGCGGCCTTCCGGAACGAAGGCTTCTCCAGAATTGTCTCCCTGCGAGCATTGATGAGCTTCGAGCCGATCTTGATGTCCTTTGCCCAAGATGGGACCAGACCCCAACGGGCGGTGATCAGCCGGCGATGCAGCTCGCCCTGATCGTCCAGCCGCTCGGCCACGATCGGAACGTCCTGTGTCGGTGCGATGTTCCACGACGGCGGCCTATCCTTGCCTTCGTTCTCCTGCGCATCGTAGTAGGCCAGCAAATCGCCCCGGGCCTTAGCGTTTACGTAACGTCCACACATGGCTTCATTCTGCCAGCAGACAATTCCGCGAAAACCCGAAACCCACTGTCGCAGCGCCTGCTGCAGGTCAGTTGACTGCGGCCAGTACCGGGTACGTCGTTCCCCGTATGTGGCTTGGTTTCCAACACCGGTTATGGCATCACTTACCGCCTTATCGAACGCGATCCATGCCTATGGGATGTCGAGGTCGAACGGCGGGCAGGGTTCTGTGGGAGGTTCAAACAGCCAGTAGGGGTAGGTCTCGTCAGGGAGAACAATTCTTCCGGGCGCCTGCCTGTTCTCCAGCCAGGCATGCCAGATCCTCCGCTGCCGGGTGTAGAGGCCCTGCTGCTGCATAACAAGTTCGATGACCCCCAAAAGTTCTGCGCATGTCTTAAGACTCGCGGCACCGAGAACCCACCCGTTGAGGGTCCACCTAGCCAGACCCCAAGACGCCAAAGTCTCAAGAGCTTCATGAACCGTTGATCTGCCAATACCTGTAACGCCAATGATTTCGGGAACACGGAGGGCCTCTCCTGCCTGCTCCAACGACTCGTACACAAAAGCAGCCGGAAGCCCTAGTTCGCGAAACACAGGGCGAACCGCATGAACCCTATGGCGTGGCCGTGATCCCGCGGGTTGCTGCTCAGGGAGGATCAGCTGATACGTGTCCGCTTCCCGACCACGTGCTGCTGCCGTTTTTCGGATTAGAGCACCATCCATCTCCGCCAATGTCTGAAGCTGGGCTGCTGCCGTCGATTGATGAGTAGCGGTGGCCAACACCAGCGCGCGCACACCAAAACTCAATTCCCGGGACCCTGTCTTGGAAGAGGCCTCCTCGAGGGCACGCAGCATCATTCGCAGCCCCAAGCCTTCCCTGAGACCTTGAAGACGCAACTCCATCTGAGCGCGTGCTTCCGACCAGGCCTTCAAGAAGGTCCTGTGCTCTGCTGCTCCCCCCTGTGACTTAACCTTGCTTGTGTCTGATCTATGGACACTCTTCAACCTCATCTGATCGCCGGGTTTGAGAGGTTCCTTGCCTATCAACTGACGTGCTCTGCCCCACTCCCTGGTGAGGGTGGTAGCTCTGCTCTGGGGTGTGTATTTTGCGTACAGTCCGGCAAGTGCCGGCCAAGTACCACTGAGCATCTTTTGCTGGATATCAGCGACCGTGAGTCCGGCGCGCGTGGCGCCGACGACGACCGCCATTCGTGCTTCAGACGGGGTGCGGTAACGGGACTGGTCATAGATTCCATCCCTGGCGATGCGCAAAATGCGTGCGGAAAGACCCGCGGTCTGTTCTGGATCCAGCGGCGAACTCTCGGCGCCGGAAACCTCGGCGTCCCGCCGGATGGCTCGCAGATCTGCGATATCTTCCCAGAGGGCTGTCCAGATGGAACGGGGATTCCTTTCCGACACGGCCAGGAAGGCTTCGCCGATGACATGGGTGAGCTGTTGGACTCCACCGGAGCGGTGAGTGCTCCCGGGAACTCTGCAGCAGCCCGAGGCTACTGACCTGTGTGGTGAGGGATCCAAATAAGGGAATCGGACGGCCAAGGCTTCAACAAAGTCGCGGGCTTCATGGAAAGGGATCTCCTCGACCAGCGGGACGTAGAGATGCCGTCCACCACTTGGCGAGATGTCCTCAACCCACTGGGCCCCATGCTTGCCGAGCCATGAGCGGAGCCCTTCTGCATCACGGGTAACTTCGTCTGCGCCGCCTGCGCCGCCTGCGCCGCCTGCGCCGGTGTCGAGGTCGAGGAAAATTGTCGAGGCCATGCCGGCGAGTGAATAGACCATCACAGCTGCCGGGGCACTGGGCCGGCGGGCAGGGAGGCCCCGTTCCGTGCGAGCAGGATAGTTTTTCCACGATCGCGGGAGACACGGATGCGGTTTCGGCCTGCCAGAGCTGGAGCCAGGAGCTCCCATGCGCGATCTTCCGGCGACACGCCCAATTGGTATGTCCCCAGCGTGGGTGCTTCTTTAAGCGGCTGGAGTCCGCTTATACTCAAAACATCTCCTTACGGTAGTTCGTGAGGGCATAGCAAAGGCACCTGGGTGGGTGTTTACGACTTTGACTGAACGGTTGGCGCCGATTCAGTTCACAAGGTGGGCTAGCCGCTTGGCGGTACAGCTAACCAAATACTTAGAGGGCGTTGGGATCTTGGCGGATCCGGCGCCCTCACTCTTTTAAGTACCGGTGATGGGCAAAGCCTCCTGGTAGATCGGCGCAGCCGGATCAAGCCACCACTCGGGAAGCCCGAAGGAATCAAGTCTGATCGTCGGGATGAAAGCGTTCATGACCTGAGCCATGGACGTGGAGCCCCCGTTCAGCTTTCCCAAACGCTTGACCTTGGCTTTCCGCTCGGGAGAAACGAAGTTCAACTCCGGCCTAGCTGAACTGGTGGCGATCGCGAACGAGTCGGTAGCTGCGATCATGTGCAGCGAAGCGGTGCCGTGGCGGTGCCACCGGCGGCTGATCACCGACGCGCTCATCATCGCGGGCGTGGAGGTATTCGACATCATGTCCATCTCCTCGACCCGGCAGGCGAGCATGACTGCGTTCGCCCGGGTGGAAAACGGTGAAATCACTTACCCGAACCCGGAAGAGGACTAAATGGGCATGATTGACGAAGTCCGAGCAATAGTGGCTGCCATTCCGGCCGGCTCCGTCGCGACGTACGGTGAGATCGGCCGCATCCTTGGAATTAGCCCCAGACAGGCAGGCCGGGCAGTGTCGCTGCTTGACGAGGACGTGCCGACATGGCGGGTCGTTTACGCCCACGGTGCGCCGGGGCCATGTCATGACGGAAAAGCCGGAGCGTTGCTCAAAGCAGAAGGTGTTCCCTTCCGTAACAGCCACGTCGACATGACGAAGATCCACGCCAATCAGCCCAATAACGGCGGGGGCGTCAGCCGCTTCCCCCTCCCCAGGTGACTCCTTGGGAGTCGTCTCCTTGTCCACAAACGGATCATGAAAAGTCATTTGTGTCATTCGTTCCCCCTGCGGCGTCGCTGTCCTGGAAGCTATTCAATATCGGATTGGGCTTCATGTTCCAGTTGGCCTCACGCAGCGCCAGGGGACATGGTCTGTAAACGAAGGCCTTGAGGAGCCGGGAGTTTCGGCTCCTCAAGTCCACAGTGCACTCGCGCAATTTCCCTACCGGCTCTTTCTTGGTTCGGCATAAAACTTTCCGCTCCGCCGTTGGCGCGCTTCTCGGCCCGTTTCTCCTTTATCGCTTTGCCGGCTTTTTGACGTTTGCCCTATGAGGAATTTTATTCGGCATTTTGACTCTTTCCAAAGCAAGAAAAGGCATGTGGTTAAAAGATCTTCAGGTCAGGGGTCAACTGACCCATGGTGGGACGGTGCGTGTGTTAAGCGTCCTGCCTTGCGGCGGCACTTGCGTCTGTCACCTGATGGAGGATCATCTGAATTTCATGAGGTGAGAGCTGGGCAGATTCCGCAAGCAGTTCAGTTGGCGTCCCCTTGGCGGATGCAGCCCGAATAACTCGGTGGAGCTGGACGAGGGCTTGGTCCAACCTCCACTGGGAGGTTTCAACCAGAGCAGCAGCAGCCCACACCTTTTCTCGTGGGTCCTGCTGTGGATCCAGGCGGAATCCGCACCAGCAGTGCCACACGAGGCGCAGATCCGGCACGCAATCCTCGACGTCAGGTGAAGTGGAACCCTCGGCAGCGGCCCCGTGGATGATGAGCTCCATCGCGTCACCGCAATGGCGGGGGTGGATAACAGGGGACCCGCTGTCCGCCGAAGTCTCCCCACCCGGACTAAAATTCCGGATTGTGTGATCATTACCGATAAAAAGCATCAGATTTTTTCCTCCCACTCATGCACTAAAGAAAAACATCCTGATTCATTTATAACTGCTTTTATTTTTACAGCGAGTTTAAGTTCTTCTGAACAAGTGGAACGAGATGGTTCCCATCTGCCCGGTACCCCCTTGGTGGGTGAAGACGGAGGAACGGATTTCGGACTAATCAGCCGCGGTGGTCTGTTCCGCCTGGCCGGCCCGGCACGCCAGGATGACACCGGCCCGCAGGGCTGCACTTTTCTGGCAATCTCTGGCATGAGGCACTGGAAATAGCCACCGGAACACGCCTGGGCGGATCGCATCGATCGGTGCAGACCGAGAGGGCGCAGGACGGCTATTGCGCAATGCCGCACTCCTGGCTCCCACCGACGCGGGGGCTGCTTTCAGGATGCTGCAGCCAAGCCGACCGGCGCTAAAGTCTTGGGGCACCAATTTCTTCACGAAAGGATCAGGCCTGGACCACCAACTGAGTCCACGGGCGGGGATAACAATGCCGGCCCCGCCAGTACGCGCCCAATCCTCGGTAGCGTGGCGCTTGGCTGCGTTTCCATGCCACATCTACTTTGACTATCTGGTATCCACGCCCCGCAGGGCGGCGGCAGACAAGTTATTACGGTCTTGCCCGGCCCTCCTCCGCCTCCTGATTTCGATGAAGGCCGATTGGAGCTGGGTGATGTGTCCAGCGTGTTCCTTCTACGAGAAAATAGGTGCCTATCCCCATCAACAGGAAGCCGGCGACGCCGAGGATAATTATCTGCGTAGCGATTCCGGCCATGAGGGCTCATCAACTTTTAGCGT
>NZ_SDXQ01000061.1:0-1411 GCF_006964045.1 Arthrobacter sp. TS-15
GGCTCATCAACTTTTAGCGTGGTGTCCTTCAAATGAAGGGGCTCGTAGCCCTGCGAGCATAGGTGTTGTCGAGACATCTATTGCTGAGGACTACGAGCCTTGTTACAGATTACGCAGACGTGCGATGCCGCGTCGATTCTGTTCAATTTGGAGGGCCATGTTGTGCTCTCCGCCGAGCATGCCGGCGACACCCGGGCGGTGCTGGTCGAACCCGTCGAACGCGAAGGCGCCTGCCCGGACTGCGGTGTGCTGTCGTCCCGGGTCCAGGCCCGCCCGATTCATCGCGTCCGGGATGTCCAGTGCGGCGGAGCGCCGCTGGAAGTCCGGGTCCGGAAGCGGCGTCTGGCCTGTTTGGAACCGGAGTGTCCGCGGCGGTCGTTCGTGCAGACCACAGATGAAATTCCGTTGCGGTCCCGGCTGACCAGCAGGCTGGTGGCTGGCATTGTCACGGGGCTGTCCACTGAGCTGCGTGCCGTCTCCCGGGTCGCTGCAGCCGCCGGAGTGTCATGGACAACAGTCATGCGAGTTACAGCTGACACGGCCGTCCTGGACGGGGGCGTGGACCGAAGACTCGTCCGCCGGCTGGGCGTGGATGAACACCGCTTCCGACGGGTCAGATACCTGAAGGACGGTTCCGGCAAGGTCACCCGGGTCGAGCCCTGGTCGATCGTGTTCACCGATCTCGATACCGGGGCCATCCTCGACATTGTGGATGGCCGCCGCGGGCAGGCGGTGCGGGACTGGCTCGGGGCCCGGCCGCGCTGGTGGCGGAACAGGGTGGAACTGGTGGCGATGGATATGTCCACCGAGTTCCGCCGGGCCGTCCGCAAGGCCCTGCCTAAGGCAGCAATCACCGTCGATCACTGGCATGTGGTGGCCCGGGCGAATCAGATGGTCACCGAGGTCCGGCGGCGCCGTGCCCACGACCTGCATGGCAGGCGCGGCCGGGCCACGGATCCGGCCTGGAAATACCGGAAGCTGCTGACGTGCAATCAGGAAAATATGTCCGGCGCCCAGCGCGGACGGATGCAGGAAATCATCGCTGCCGACATCGAACTCGGCGTCGTCTGGGGCATCAAAGAACACGTCCGCCAGCTGCTGAAGACCGATCACATCGACGCGTTCCACCGCGCCTGGGCCGAACTCGAACACGCCGTGAAAGCAACCAGGATGCGGGAGGCCAAATCACTGTTTCTGACCCTGCGGATGTGGCGGAGAGAGCTGCTCACGTTCTGCCGGACACGGGTCACAAACGCCCGCAGCGAAGCGGCGAACCTCAGCGCGAAAAACCTCAAACGCGCGGCACGCGGATATCGGAACCATGACCATTACAGGCTCCGGTTATTGTTGTACACAGCAGCCCAACAAGCATGCTGAACACCTGCCGCCACGCTAAAAGTGGAAGAGCCGC
>NZ_SDXQ01000062.1:0-56448 GCF_006964045.1 Arthrobacter sp. TS-15
GCTAAAAGTGGAAGAGCCGCCATGAGTAACACAACCCCGATAAGGCATCCGATGGCGGCGAGGTGTTTGCTTGCTTTGACCCTGCGCTCCACAAAGCCTGACGAGAGTTCCTGAGCCAGCCGAGGATCCTCTGCCGCCAAGTCCAGCTCTAATTCCTCAAGCACTTTCCGCTCTCTGTCTGATAACGGCAATTGAAAACCTCCCTATGGATACAGCTCCTCAACCTTCTGATGGGCCTCGGTGAGGAACTTTGACTGTTCTGCTCTTTTCGAAAAAGGAAAAACTTCGCCGTCCGACAATTAGCGCCAGGCACCAACCCGTCTGGTGCGGAAGTTGCGTTCTATGCACTCAGACGATGTTTGTTCCTCGCGTCCAAGAGAGGTCCCCGTCTGAAGTTCATCGCGTGTGAGCTGATCCGGTTCGGCAAGCAGTTCGACGTCGCTCCCTTAGCCGACACGACACGCATATCCTGACGTAGCCGTTGGACGGCATGCGCCACTTCTCTTTCGGCGGGCTCAAACCGCAGCGGCGCCCCACACTTCTGATGGGGCTGGATGCGGATCCAGACGAAAACCACATTGGCATTGCCACACGAGATGCAAATCCCGCCCGTCACCGCTTAACCCAGGTGAAGGGGATTTCCTCGCAGCAGCAGCCCCTTGCATGGTTAGCTGCATATCGTCACCGCAATGGTTGGGGCGTCTCACAGGCGGCAGCCGGGTTGCCGTGCCCAGTAACCGTTCCCCATCCTGACCAGAAGTACGAACTGTGTGACCCACACCAAAGAAAATCATCACGTCTATCCTCCGAACGATTCCGTAAGAAAACCACTCATTCATTCCAAGTCACGCTTACGAAAGGACGCCACGCCGAGCGTGTGGTCGTGGTGGGACGTCGACCAAGAGCTCGCTGTGAGCCGCCAAGTCCCTCCCTACTGATTCTTTTTCCCGTCCCGTGTTCTGACGAACTCGCGATCCAGCGCCGATAACTCCAGGCGCCCGTGCCGATCCTGGCCGGCGTGATCGCCAGACACCTGGCAAACGGCATTGGATATTGTTCGCGGGAGGACCAGGCAGCCGGGATTCTCCGCGAACCACTGTCGGGTTGCCGGGTCAAGGTCACCCCACCATTCCTCAATGGGCCGCTGCATCATGTTTGGCTCCTCCTCAAACTTGCAAGCCCTTAGCGTTTCGGTGGTTGCATTTGAACCGCAACAGGTGCGGGCAGCCACCGTCCGTTGATCCTGAAATCTTGCGCCTTTACGCTGCGGCCGGTTCCAAGATCTTTAGCCGGCAAGGCGTGGGCGCGGAGCCTGTTGCCGCGGGCAGTTCGCCGGACTGGCAGGCCGACCGCAGGTCGCCCAGTGGGATCACTCCCACCGCGGCCTGACGCAGATCAAGGACCACGGCCGGTCCGCTGACGATGGTGCTGGTGCGTCGGGCCACTGCATACACCGCCGCCAGATTGAGCTCGGTGACACGACCCCGGACTTGAATGCGTGCCTCGCTCATATCGATATCGAGGTGGATTAGAAACTTCAGCTTCGATCGCGTTGCCGGGCCGGTTTGGGTGCCGTGCAACTCCGGCCCGCCTCTTGGCCGTGACGGCTGCCGGCCAGCCCTGTGTGCGAGGCGGGAGCAAGTCTTCCGAGCGGGCTTTGCCGATGCGGCGGTTGGTGACTTGTCTACTATGTGACCGGCCGCCGCATTCTCCCGCACGGCCATAATGGCCTTCGCGGCCTGCGCCTTTTCGGCAAATGCGCCCGAAACCGCCAACACCTCGCGTTCCTCACCGGTGAGCCGGAACCAAAAGCGGGTGCCGTCCCGAAAGATCTCAAACTGTCCCGTCACGTCGAAGGGCCTTTCTCTTGAACTCTGGCAGCGGCCCCCCGCCCGCCTTTGTCCTAAGCAGCATCCCCACCCACTTACCTGTACCCAGCGGGTGGTGCTGTTGCTATATAATCAATATAGTTGCTGACACTGCAACAAGTCAAAGGGCGTCGAGGTCCGTGAGGGATTCGCGGGTCCCGCCATGCCGATTGTTGCAGCACGCAACGAAAGGTCGGCGCCTGATGCCAGGGACGACTGGACAAAGGGGCTGGCTCAAGTTGAATATCGACGTGGGCGAGCTGTTCCAAGGGACTACTGCCCGTGCCACCCATATGACCCCCAACAAGCCGAAGCCGGCCACCAGTAGTACCGCACGCACGCTCAAGGCAGGATCAGTGGCTCAAAGGACGGGACGTCCGGCCACCCTCTGATGTCCCGGACGTCGCCCTAAGATGGGAGGCGGGGCCGACCTACGGACGCCGCAGCAGCAGTACTGCTGGCGGCTGCTGACAACATCGACAGAGGACAAAATATGCCAGGCAGGCCGCGGCTCAACGACGAACCACTCCAAGGGGCTGCCGCCTCGCTGCTGAACGGCCTTGGCGTCCTCGAAGCGTTCTCCACCGGAAAGCCAGTACTGGGCGTAACGGAAATAGCGCAAAAGGTGAATCTGCATAAGAGCACTGTCTCCAGGATTCTCACCGGACTGGCCAATGCCGGGTACGTCGAACGCGACCAAGAGACAGGACGCTTCCGGCTTGGCCTGGGCCTGATTGGCCTCGCCGGTCCCCTCCTCGCCGAGCTTGACGTCCGCCGTGCCGCACAAGCCGATCTGGAAGCACTTACTGAAATCACGGGGGAAACAAGCGCATTAGCCGTATGGAACGGGGTTGAGGCCATAGTCGTGGAGGAGATCCCCAGCCCGCACCAGGTTAAACACACTGCGGCAATCGGAACCCGATACAACCAATACGAGAGCTCTTCAGTGCGGATATTCCTCGCCGAGCTGCCCTTTGATGAGGCGGAACAGTTGCTGGGAGCGGGCCGGATCACCCGTTCGCCCGAATCCGGTCCCCATGGCGCCTACCGGGACCACCTCGCAGCCGTGAAGGAACAGGGCCTCGCCGTGAACGACGGCTTTAGCTCATTTGAGGAAGTCGGCATATCTGCCGTCGTGCGTGATTACCGGAATAAAGCCGTGGGGTGCATCACGGTGAAGGCGCCGCGGTCCCGCACCGGAACTGACCGAATTGCTGCACATACGAACAGCGTGCTAGCGGCAGCCCGATCAGTATCAGCACGTCTCGGCCAACCAACGACGGTCCCTCAACCAGCGCAGTAAGTCCAGATCAACGTGCCCATACAAGACGACACGTTCGAACAATAGCCCCCTATGTCCCCTCACGTGGCCACTAAACAGCGGCCCAGCCGCCCTGCCCCTAAACGGGAAGACCGGAACAACGGTGTGCATTGCAGTCTGGACAACAAGCGCGAAGAAAACGACAGAAATGAGGACCCACAATGGCAACCGACTACGACGAAGGATGCAGCGCGCAGCAAGACCGGAACAGCGAACCGGCTGGCGGAGCACTCGCGCAGAACGATGGGGCAGAGACACTGCCGAACGTCTGGATCGAAGCATCCGGTTCGACCTGAAGCTAACCGGCGGGAGATGACGCGGCTGCCTCGGAACCATCTCGCAGAGCAAATATTTGCTTGGTTGCGCGCCAGGTTCCGGTGGGGAAATCCCGGATTCACAAGGAACCACGGGAGCTCTCGGAGCCCCCTTCCCCTATCGTGCTTTGAGCCGATAACCGGCCTTTCGTCAACCTGAACCGGGGGAGAGGCTCCCAGCTGGCACATCTTTCCTTGAAGTTCGGCTAACGGGGCTTATATACGTCGGATCGGTGTTCGATGCGGTGGACATACAGGATGTGCTCCTCGACGTCGAGGGTGAACAACACCCTGTAGTCACCGCGGCGGGCGGTGCGCAGGCCGAGGAGTTCGTTTGTCAACGGTTTACTCAGTCGGTACGGGTTATCGGCGAGGACGCCGGTGACGAGTTCGACGATCGCCGCCGCTGCCTTCTCCGGCAGCCGCCGAAAACCCTTCAACGCCGGGCTGGTAACTTCGACCTTCCATGGCGGATGACCGGCGGTTTGTGCATCAGTCACCGCGGCGGCAGCCCGAACTCCCGGCGGAGGTCATCACCGCTAGTCGTATTGCCGTCAGCAATGTCGCGCCGGGCTTGGTCCAGATCTTCGCGAATGCCAGGCTGGGAAAGCCAATGGATTGTTTCCTGCAGCGACTCGAGGTCCGCGGCGGACATCAGCACGGCCGATGGGTGCCCGTGGCGGGTGATCTGGATGATCTCGTGGGTCTTGTCAGCTTCCTCCACGAGGGCGGAAAGCTTGTCCTTGGCTTCGCTGAGCGGTACCGTTCTCATGATACAACTCTAGCCGGAGTTCAGGCTAATCACTAGCCCAACTTTTAGCCGATAATAAATATTCCGTCAAGCTAGCCCGCGTCGGACTGGCTCAACGGCGGCGCCGGTGGGGGAGCAGTTCACTCCAGTTTGGCGTGGCACAGGTACTGGTAGACGGTCTCCCGGCTGATCCTATTTCAAGGGCAAGGACCGCTTTCGGAACTCCGACGCCCTCGCGCTGGACCAGCTCGGCCGACAGTTCCGGAGTGAGCGTCTTATTCCTGACTTTGTAGGCGGCGCTGCTTGGCCAAGGCGACGCCCTCCTTCTGGCGCTCCCTGATGAGGGAGCGAGTGAAACGTTGTAGAACCTGAACCTAACGGCAAACCCTGCGTACCGGCGCCGGAAGCAAGGAAGGGAGCGCCCGTCCGGATACGACGCCGGCGCTCCCCTTCGACGGTCAACTCGCCTTGCTTGGGCCCTAGGCTGAGGCGGCCGGGAACCGTTCCCACACCCGGTGGGCTGCCAAGAGTCCGGTCAATGCCGTTACCAGGGCTTCAGCATCTTCCTCGGAGACAATCCCTGGGGCATCTTGAGGTATTCCTGCCGCGGTTAGAGCCGCTGAGCCGCTGTCCATGGTGGCAATGGCCTTTGCGTGACGGAATGCCTCAGTCAGCAGCGGAACTGCCCGCGGGTCGGAGGCGTCCGCGGGAGCGCCGGCCTTGGCGTCAAGCCCCGGTGCGGCATCGGGAGCCGGAGCGGCAGCCGCTGAAACGATGACGGCGTCGAACTCTGTGGAGCGGGCGGTGAGGTAGGTCCGCTGCACGGGGACCCCACCGTCGTTCTCTGATCCCAGGAAGCCGCCCGATGGAGCAATGACCAGCGGGACGATACCTTCGGCGTCCAAGGCTTTTCGTGCCGCGTTCACGGCAGTAAGGTCGCTGTTCTCATCGGCGAGAATCCCGACGACCCGGCCGGCGACGGGCCAGGTCTTGCCTACCTGGGACAGGGCGGGGCTGGGGTCGGACTCCGGCAGTTGTTCTGTCGCATCGGGGACGGGCAGGCCCAGGCCCTCCGCTACTGCGGCGCACAGTCCGGCGTCCACGTTGGCCAGAGCCGCAAGCTGCCGTTCCCGGATGGATTTCTCGTAGCACTTGCCCAGCTCGAACGTGTAGGCCTGGATCACGTGGTTCTGTTCCACCGGGCTGAGGCTGCGGAAGAAGAGGCCCACTTGGCTGTAGTGGTCATCAAAGGAAGCCGGGTTCTTCCGCTCCTTAATGGAGGCAGCCAGTTCCTCCGGCACATCAATAAACGCTCCCATGTCCTGTCCGGCGAGGAACGGGCAGCCCCCGTCGAGCGAGTTGGGCCGGTAGGGAGCAACTCCACCATGGACTGCCTGCTGGTGCATCCCGTCCCGCAGCATGTCGTTCACCGGAGAATGCGGACGATTGATGGGAATCTGGCCGAAGTTGGGCCCACCCAGCCGGGAAATCTGAGTGTCCAGGTACGAAAAAAGGCGCACCTGGAGCAGGGGATCATTGGTGACGTCGATCCCGGGAACCAGGTGGCCGGGGTGGAACGCCACCTGTTCGGTTTCGGCGAAAAAGTTAGTGGGATTGGCGTTAAGCGTCATGAGACCAATGGGCTGGACCGGAGCCAATTCCTCCGGCACGAACTTGGTGGGATCGAGCAGGTCGATGCCTTCAAACATCTGGTCTTCGGTGTCCGGGAACGTCTGGACCCCGAGCTCCCACTCCGGGTAGGCGCCGGCTTCGATGGCGTCGGCCAGGTCCCGGCGGTGGAAGTCCGGATCCATGCCATTGATGATCTGCGCTTCCTCCCACACCAGCGAGTGCACACCCTGCTTTGGCTTCCAGTGAAACTTCACCAGGGTTGTCCTGCCCTCGTCGTTGACGAACCGGAAAGTGTGGACGCCGAAGCCCTCCATGGTCCGGTACGAACGCGGGATACCCCTGTCAGACATGTTCCACATGGTGTGCGCCTGGGCCTCGGTATGCAGGGACACGAAGTCCCAGAACGTGTCGTGAGCGCTCTGTGCCTGAGGGATCTCACGGTCCGGGTGCGGCTTGGCGGCATGAATAATGTCCGGGAACTTGATGCCGTCCTGGATGAAGAAGACCGGGATGTTGTTGCCCACCAGGTCGTAGGTGCCCTCATCGGTGTAGAACTTGGTGGAGAACCCGCGGGTGTCACGGACGGTGTCGGCAGAGCCCCGGGAGCCCAGCACGGTGGAAAAGCGGACGAAGACGGGGGTCTCAACGTCTTTGGCCAGGAAGCCTGCGCGGGTGATGTTCGCTGCAGTGCCGTAGGAGCGGAAGACGCCGTGGGCTCCCGCGCCGCGGGCATGGACCACACGCTCGGGAATGCGTTCGTGGTCAAAGTGCGTGATCTTTTCCCGCAGGTGGTGATCCTGCAGCAAAATGGGGCCGCGCGAGCCAGCCTTCAGGGAGTGGTCAGTATCGCGAAGGCGAAGCCCCTGGGCGGTGGTCAGGTACTGGCCGGACTGGGCGCGCGACGCGGCCGGCGCCCCTGTCGGGCTTCCAGTGGGCGAGACCGCTTCAGGTCCTTGCTGATCCGGCTTGGGCGGCAGGGGCTCCCGCGGAGCTGTGGGCTCTTCCAGGCTGGCAGGCTCGCTTGCTGGGACACCGGGGATCTGGATGTTGCTGTCGTCTGGCACGAATTCTTCTCCTCAAGATCGGAAAGCCCAGCAGTCCTCCGCGAAAACCGGGATACTAAGCGTGCTTAGTACCATAGGCAACGTTTTCCCATGGCACAACTTCCACCCAATACGTTCCCATCCTGACCATGCCCGAATATTGCCCTGCCTCCCTTGGACATCCGTCATGAACCGGGTCCTGGCTGACCAGACCTGACTCCGGCAATTACGGGCAAAAGGCCCGGTTCAAACGTCTTGTTTGAAATCACGCGCTGTGCCTTGTCAGGAAAGATGGCGAAATTGCCAATCAGTTGGCGAGCTGAGGAGCTTGGCGTAGCGGGGAAATCGCGTCTGTCCCTTGCTGGCAACGGCGCAGGCGAGCGGACTGAAGTATGCGCTCATACGAACAGAGCGCCGCCAGCCCGCGTTGCCATCGGAGTTGACGAAAGGCTCGGCTTCAGGGTCGTTCGGGCTTGGTCTCCGGCGCCGATGCCAAGCGACGACCCGATCCAGAACTGACCATATGCATGTTTTCGGGCGATCTTACCAGCGCTCCGGCAACTCGCTGGAAGGATTCGCCAGATCGTTTGGCAATTCGCCAACAAGGCTGGCAACCCACACACGCACCCTCTTCCCGGGGCACTGCCCTGCGCATTCCGCCACGCCGACAATGTAGATTCCGTCAACCTCCGGCCGGTCTAATGGCAAACGATGGCGCTGGTAGGGAGTAGTTCACTCCGGTTGGGTGTGGCGAAGGTATTGATAGACCGTTTCCCTGCTGATTCCGTAGTCACGGGCAAGGAGGGCTTTCGAAACACCGCTGCCGGCGCGCTGGACCAGCTCGGCAGCCCGTTCGGGTGTCAAGGTCTTCTTCCGTCCCTTGTACACACCGCGCTGCTTAGCCAGCGCGATGCCCTCCCGCTGACGTTCCGTGATGAGGGAGCGTTCGAACTCAGCGAAGGCACCCATGACCGAAAGCATGAGATTGGCCATGGGGGAGTCCTCACCCGTGAACACCAGGCTCTCTTTGACGAACTCCACCCGCACGCCCTTGCGGGTCAGGGTCTGAACCAGGGCGCGTAAGTCATCGAGGTTGCGGGCCAGCCGGTCCATGCTGTGCACGGCCACGGTGTCCCCGTCGCGGGCGAACCGCAGCAGTTCCGTGAGCTCCGGTCTGGCGGTGTCCCTGCCGGAGGCCTTGTCCGTGAAGACCCGGTCCAGAACCTGGCCTTCGAGCTGTCGTTTCTCGTTCTGGTCCAGCGTACTCACGCGCACGTACCCGATCCGCTGTCCGCCCACCGACGCCTCCAATCCATTTGGCCTGTCAGGTTGAGTTCTAGGCCCGTCTTGGAATTAAGTCAAGCCTTACCGGCGAACCAGGCCCTTGAACATGTGCGAATACTTCAACTCAGCAGCCGCCAAATAGACTCTTTCCCGGCGATTCAGGTTTGGCTACACAATAAATCGAAGCTCCGGTCAGCGCTATTTGGTCGGGGCTCTGCGGGTGCCGGATGACTCCAGTTTCATGAGTGAACGTGCAGCACAAGCGGGATTGAAAAGATTGGGCGGACCGGGCGCACATATCCGACTGGCCGAACAGGTGCTATCCAATCGACAGGCGACACTGGACCTGAACGAGCTCCCTCCATCAATACGGGCAGGGCGACCTCAATCGTGGTCGTTCCCGGCTTCATCGTTCGGAGGAGAGATCGGGGCCCCTGGAGAGTTTCGGGCGGCGTGAAGACGCTGGCCTGCGGCGAGTGCAGCCCAATGGAGGGGGAGCTGGGGAGTCAGGTCGTACGGCTGCTCAAGAACGTCGTCGATCGACGTTTGGCCTGCCAGCAGGGGCGCAGCCCCTGCTGTGGTTTCCGTTCGTCCTCTCGACATGCCTTGACGGTAGCGGGTGCCGGACGTGTTGGGTGCGGCTGACACGCAGGCCGGCTGCTCAGCGACATAGCCCGCCGTGAGGCGGTGGCTCAGCGACATGGCCAGCCGTGAGGCGGTGGCTGTTGTTACGAGGGCGGGGGAGGGGGACACGTTTCATCGGTTGCCATGGAGTAGATGATTTTGGTCTTGTCGGTGATTTCATCAATATCTTCCTGAGTGATGTTGATGGCCGTGGAGCGGTTCTTCAGGATGAGTACGGCTTCCCTGCCTGGCCACAGCAGATGATCAGTGAAGGTCGGAAACGAGCGCCCGCTGGGGGTACCGTATCGCAGAATCTCCTGCGGATCAGTGGTGCGCTGGCCAAGGACGAGTTCTACGTCCACGTCGCCGAGGGGATCGACCGCTGTGTCGAGGTAGCTGCCGAAGATCCTCAAGCGTTGCACGAAGCAGGGTTTGGTGGGATCGGCGTTGTAGGCTTTGGCCCGGTCGATGAGTTCGGCGACCAGCCGGTCCGCTGTTTTGCGGGTGATCGGTTTCCCGAAGCTGGCCATGTCGAGGGCATTGCCGAGCGTTGTTGATCTCCACCACCGTTGGTTGCCGTGGGAGTGCTCGGCACGCTCGATGTACCCGGCGTCTTCAAGGCCCAGAAGGGTGGAGCGCGGGCTGGCGACGCCATGTGGTGAGAGCAGGGACAGGGCCCACTCCTCATCGAAGTCTGCGAACCTGGTCCGGCGCAGGAACGCCCTGGCTGCCGGGGCCGGCAAGCCAGCGATGACGTCTGTTTTCATGAGCCTCATGCGGATGCCGCCCGCTTGGCAGCGCGGTCGGTGTGGGGAGCGTCCCCTGTCCGCGATTGCACCTTGTCCATCCAGCAGATGCTATCGCGGCAGTTCACGAGAGGTGATGGGCGGGGAGATAACGGATCCGGGCGGCCGGGGCCCTGCAGTAGCGCGGCTGCGGAACGGGCCGTGGTGCGTGGCATTCTGGGGGTATGGCGCGAACCTGGTTGTCGGTGACGGTGGAATTGCTCGGTGGTCGGGGTGAGGAGCTGTGGCCGTGGCCGGGACGTATCTTCGCGGTCGGGCCGTCGCATACCTTCATGGATCTCGCCGATGCCATCAACGATGCGTTCGCCCGGTGGGACCGCTCGCACCTGTCACTGTTTACCCTGGCTGACGGCCGGGTCATCACGGATGACGAGACGGGAGCCGAGATGGCCGGATCGTCGATCCGCGGGCCGATCATCGCACCGATTGACATTGCTGCTGCCAAGGTCGTCCGGACGGTGGAAGCGGGGGCTGAGTTTCAGTTCACGTTCGACCTTGGGGATGCCTGGATGCACCGGTGCGTGGTGGGGGAGGTGAAGGTCGACCCGCTGGAGGTATTGGGCGTTCGTCCGGATGTCCCCCTGCCGTATTGGGGATGGGGCAGCATCCCGGACCAGTACGGGCGCCGGTGGGCTGACGACGACGGGGAGGGCCGGGCGCCCAAGAAACCGGGTCAGTCGCATCCGATGCTGCTGCACGCCTGGCCCGCACCTGTGCATGTGCCGGGGCTGGACCTGTCCGAGCTGCGTGAAGCCATCGCGGCCGCAGATGCGGCCCGCTTCCTCGCGGCGGTAACCGGACACGACATTGACGACGCTCTGCAGCAGGTGGGCGCCGGCATACCGATGGCGCTGAAGCGTAACCGCCAGGAGACCGAGCCGGTGGCACTGTCGGTCATCAACCGGCTAACAGGGCGCGGCGGCGCTGGTGACCAGGTGTTGGCCGAGGACCTGCTCGCCGGTCTGCGCCGCGAACCGCTGACAGGACGCGTGGTGCCGGTAGACCTCGAGATGCTCAGCATCGTGCTGGAAGGGGATCCCGACCTGTCGACCGGCGGCTATCTCGACCTGCGCACCGGGCAGGTGTACGACGAGGCCGCCACTGACCCGATGATGGTCGGGGAGGACGCCGCCATCGACGTTGAGGAGGAGCCGAACCGTTGGCTTCGCCTCGACCGGACCGGTTCACGGGACGGCTGGCGGGACATGGCGGCCTTGCTGAGCGGCAGCACGATGAGGCCCTCCGGGAGCGGCTGGAGCGCGCTATCGGAGGCAAAGGCGCCTTCGGCAGGTTCCGCGACCTCCTCCACGGCGAGGACCTGGCCGAACAGTGGTACGCCTTCTCCACCGACCGTCAGCTGGGCCGTGCCCGCGAGTTCCTGGCTGATAATGGCATCCGCGTGGGCTAACGTGCCGGGCCCGGTCAGCGCCGGCACAAGACCGCACCACCGGCCACAGGCACGATCCGGGCGGCGGCATCTTGCTTTGGCGATTGCGCCACGACTGCACGGAGCCGTCCGCGGCAGAAGGCGGCACACCGACATCTTTCGGTCCTCTGAAGTGGGAACAGCGACGCAGTGGTGTACGTTGCTGTCTCGTCAGAAGAACCGCGCAGCAAACGTCAGAAATGAGAATCACCAAAGTGGCAGCCGATTACGACGAAGTCCGTTCCGACGTCAAGGAATCCCAGGACCGTTCCCTGGAGGCATTGCAGTCCGCGAACGCCCCGGATGCCCGCAGCGTTATCAAGGAACTGGACGAAGCCGATGCACTCGATGAGGGCCTGACCCCCGGGGGAGAAATCGTCGCCGAGGAACTCGTCGTTCAGATCATCCCCCAGGCAGCGGACGAGTTCACCTGCTACTCCTGTTTCCTCGTCCGGCACCGGTCCCAACTCGCCCGCGAAAGCAACGGCCACTCGTACTGCAGTGAATGCGAAGGATAGGGCACCCATTCCTCAATCCGTAGCCGCCGGTTCATCATGGATTTTTCCCTGATTTGAGGAGTTGGTTGGTGCCGGTCAGGCTGCCTGGGTAGCCGTCGCCAGGGCAGCAGTGTCAGGGGCGAGGATGCTCAGCCTGTAGTCGGACTGGAGCGGATCGACACAGGCCGGCAGATGGTGGGACCTGGAGCAGGCCCGCAGTTCTTCCAACGCATCGGGCTCGATCCGGGCCCGGGTCATATCAAGCTCCAGGGCCATGCCCGCGGTGAGCGAGTTGGCACGCTTCATCACCGCATACAGGCCTTGGACGCTTTTGGATGTCACATGACCCTGCGCGGCAACCTGAGCCTTTGCACAGTCGAGATCCACCCGGACCAGCACCCGAAGCTTCTCTGCCGTCACATTCTCTCCGCTCTAGATTGGGCGCCACGACGCTGTGGCGACCCCGAATAACCATAGACCAAATGTGATCCACGCAACACCGGCGCAGGAACCTGTTCCATCAAGGAGCGGGGCCAGCCGCTGCCGCCGCTGTTAATCAGCGCCTGCGCGGGCCTGGTTGAGTCTTGGGATTTTCCCATGCGTGAATAGCATCCGCAGGCTTCCGTCCGCCGTTGAACCACGAAACCAGGGATTCTGTCAGGACAACCGAGGACTCACTGGAGCCAAGCCACCTTGGGTACGCTCCGAGCCCGGCCCTGGACGACTTTATTGCAAAATACGCGCTTTATTAGAAATCAATAAAGTGAAGAAAATCTTCTACAATGCGTGGCACTGGATCCAGTGAACGATCCCTACACTCCGGACGCCGGTGCGAGGCCGGAGATTGTCAAAGGACCAGGTGTCCCCGGATTGCTGAGAATGCTTCCAGTTGCTGTTGTAGCTTCCCCGGCGGGAATTCGGCTTCCTCGTTGAGACCGAGGTCCAGGGCTGTCCGCTGCTTTAGCAACACCCTCTTTAGGGGCCTCCATCGGCACGGCGTTGTGGCGGCTGCCTGGTTACGCCATCAGGAAAGTGACCAGGGAGACAACGCGCTCCTGAGACCATAAGCAGGAAGCCAGCGACGCCGATGACCGCAAGCTGATTGATGATTCCGGTCATGACCAAAGCGAAGCCGGCCAGACTTGCCAGGACACCGTAGACAGTGCGGGCGGATGTCCAACGCCGGGACATCCCCTCCTGCAGCCGGCGACCCAGGCCTGGGTCGGTTTCGGCCAGTTCCTGTTCGAGGTTTTGAATTCTCCTGCGTTCTTCATCAGATAGGGCCATGACGGCGCTTCCCTTGCTCCCCGCGGTCAATAGCTAGCCGAAGGACTGAAACATCCCCTAGCCGGTAGCGAACTCACTTTGGAACATATGGGGCGTATTGGCCCAATGTCCCGTCGAGTACGGCCACGTCAAAACTGGTCGTGTCACCACGAGCTTTGACTGTCAGGTCGGTCCGCGCGCCTGGCCTTGCTTCTGTGCTGCTGAGGACAGTCGGCACATCCTGAAAATCCACCTTTCCCCCGGCTGGAATGTTCAAGGGCAGCTCGTCGTCGCGGTCCCCTATAACAAGATCCATGTTCTCGGCAGTCTTGTTGAAGATCGTCCCCAATATGCGACCCGGCTCGTTTTCCGCCGAAGTGACAATGAATATGCTGCGCAGTTCAAAGCCGGCAAAGTCCTTGTTTGACCCCACCGCGATCGCGTAGTGGTCCTCGTCAGGTGAGGGCGTGCAGCCCGTTAGAAGCAGCGTCACAATACCTGGCGCCAGCAGTGCGGCGAGAGCACGTCTTGCGTTGTTCATGCGGTGTCCTTCCCGGTTCAGTCATCGATCAGACTGCCGTACAGGGGTTTAGTTAATCGGGACTACGGCGAAAAGCCCATGGAGGGCTGACAGCCTGCGTGTTCTCGCATCAGCCGTAACATCAGGCCGGCAACTGCTGGCGGCCGCTGCCGATCAAAGGCAGGTGATGATCCGACCGCGAAGCCACCGGCTGCGCCGGGACCATCTTGCTGTGGGTTGTGTCCCGGACATCTCACGGGTCCCCGGGTGGCAGGTTCTGCATCCTGCCCGCATTCGGTTCCGCTATGCCGCTCACTATTCAGGCTACGTGCCTGATCTGTCCCGGCAACCCCGTGTTATGCACCCGTGATGGGGCTGGGCCATTCTTGACGCGCCCGTAACCCTGATTCAAGCCTCTCCTGCTGCGGGCACGCCGAGAATTCCGTTCCTCATTCTTTTTGTCGGAGGAAAAAGGCTCCGAGGGTACCTGCAAGCGTGGCGAAGACGGCCACCGAGTAGATGGCCAGCAGGACCTGGATGATGCGTGAGAAGGTGCTGGTGCCGGTGATGCCGTCACCGGTGATCGCAGCCATGGCTGACTCATACAGGGACTGGGCGTAGGAGCTGTGCTCACCTGTTGCGTAGAGGAGTTGGCTGGAGGCCAGGATGACCACCGCGGTGACGGCGGTGAGCCAGCCGATCCTGCTGGTCAAAAGCCGTCCAGCCGAGCGGGAACCCCGGACACCGGCGGAAAGGATTGAGCCGTAGCGGGCCAGTCTCGTGATCCGGAGGAGTCGAAGTGCTTGCAGTGCACGGAAGAACCGCAGGAACGGTACGAGCAGGAAGATGACCTGCCACCAGCTTTTCCGCCAAAAGTCCTTGCTGAAACCGGCAATGTATGCGCGTAACAGGAATTCGGAAACGAACACAGCCCAGAACAACCACCCCGCGACCGTGAAAGCGGTGACCATGGCCGGCTCTTTCGCCACCAGCTGGCCGAGCACAACGAAGAGGAAGATCACCCCGAGGATCCCCATCGGTTTATCCAGCCGCCGGGCCAGTACCTCAGCACGGCGAAGCCGTCCTCTTCCTAACTGCGCGCCCGGGCCGCCAGACCGGTGGTCGTGGCCTGTCATGGGAGTTCGGGCCCGGGAGCATCCTGAACACCATCAAGAGCAGACCCGTTGCCGAGTTTGCTCCTGGGAATGACACTCATGGCCCCGTTGGTTTCAAGGACCACCGCTGCAACGTCCGAAAGGTCACCGGAACCGGTCGCACGGACCGCCTGCAGCACCTCGGATTCGCTAAGGCGGTTCCTGCGCAGCTGGGCATGCTGAAGTTCCCCGGACACAACCAGAGCCACCGGTCGTGAGGTCACAGCTGACCTTGCCCCGGGCACATGCGCTGATACCCACGCCACGAGAAACTGAAGGCCCGCCAGCAGCCCGAGCGCCGTCAACCCCTCCAGGAAGGCGACGTCCGAGTTAAGCAGGATAGTGGCCAGCGTGGATCCGAAGGCGACTGTCACGATGAAGTCGAACGCGTTCAGCTGCGCCAGGGTCCTTTTGCCCGTCACCCGCAGGAGCACCACTAAGGCGGCATACGAGACCGAGCCGATGAGCAGGACCCGGATAATATCCGGCCAGGAATCAAACCACATACGCTTCGTACTCCTTCGACAGAGAATTCGGCACTATCAAGGACAGGGACACCGTCACTGACAGTACGCTTAGTATTTCCCCTTCCGTTTAGCTGCACCAAGGCTAGTGGGAGAGGGCCGCATCGCACCGGTAGGGGTCAGGAAGCAGGAGCTCATGATTGAAGCACTCTCACGACAGAGGAATTGCTGGTGATGAACGGCCGTGCCGTGCACGTGCTGGACTCGCTCCGGACGCAGTTATGGCCACTTCCTGTGTTGGCGGTGGCACTGGCCGTCGTGATGGGGGTGGCGCTGCCTGCTTTGGATTCAGCTGTTGACGGTGAGCTCCCGGAGAACGTTGGAGTTTTTCTTTTCAGTGGAGGTCCGGAAGCTGCCCGGTCGATCCTGCAGGCCATCTCGGGATCCCTCATCACGGTCACGTCCCTGACCTTTTCGCTGACGGTGGTCACGCTGCAGCTGGCCAGCAGTCAATTTTCGCCGCGGCTTTTGCGGACATTTACCTCTGACCGGTTTGTCCATGGAACACTTGCCCTCTTTCTGGCTGCCTTCGCCTTCGCGCTGACGGTCCTGCGGAGCGTCCGGGACGAGGGCAACGGGAACACCGCCTTCGTACCGGAAATCTCGGTCACCGTCGCGTTTGCCCTCGCCATCGCCAGTGTGGTCGGCCTGGTGCTGTTCCTGGCGCACCTGGCACGAGAGATTCGGGTGGAAACGATGATGCGCCGGGTCAATCTGGAAACGCAGGACACCATCGACCGGGTCTTTGCCGAGGACCGGCCTGCGCACGGACCCGCTCCGGTTCCCGCATCACAGGGAGTTCCCATCACTTCCTCTTCCTCAGGATTTTTGACCTCCGTTGATAAAGACGCGCTCCTTCGCGCTGTCACGACATGCGGGGCCGTGGTGCGGTTGGACGTTCCACCGGGGAGTTCTCTGGTGGTGGGAGTTCCCTTCGCCACCGCCTGGGCCGTGAAAAAGGGGGCCATGCTGGGAGCGGAAACCCGGGAGAAGCTGACCCATGAGGTGAATGCGGCCCTGGCAACAGGATTTGAACGTACCAACGTCCAGGACGTGGGGTTCGGGTTCCGGCAACTGGTGGATGTTGCCGTGCGTGCCCTTTCGCCGGGCATTAACGACCCCACTACCGCAGTCCATGTCATTGGTCATCTCTCGGACCTCCTGTGCCGATTGGCGGACAGGAACCCCGGGCCGGAGCACCTCACCGACGAGGACGGGCGCATCAGGGTGGTGCTGTCCCTCCCCACGCTGCGGGACTTGCTCGACATGGCCATGGATCAGCCCAGGAAATACGGAGCCGGGGACCCTGCCGTTGCGGACCGCCTCCTGGGACTCCTCCACGAACTCGCCTGGTGCGACCGAAAGGGCCAGTACCGTGAGGAGATCCTGGACCATCTGGAACAGATGCGTATCGCTATCCTTGCTGCGGATTATTCCGACCCGGAGCTGCGAAGCCTTCTGAAAGGAGCCGATGCGCAAGGACTCACGCAGGCATGAACGGCCACGAGGACACCTGGCATAAACCCGAACCGCCGAGCAGCGCCGTGAGTAACGCCACGACCATGGCACTGATGGAGGCAGCCGGCGGCCAGGTCCACCGACGGTCAAGGGGATACATCCGGTGGTTGTCGGAAAACACCGGGCGCCCCCTCGGAGTGCCGATACTGTCCTGTCACGGTGCCCTTCTGGAGGCCGGCTGCACCCGGGCCGCCATAGCCCGTCTGGATTTTTCGGGCAGATCCCTCCCGGTGCTTGTGGGCGGACAACCAAGCAACCGCGGGAGGGACGGCCGGTTCCTTGAGCCCACCTGGCCTCCAAGTTGACGCCTAAAAGTGATACATGCGTGACCATCCGGGCAGCGCCCGTAGCTAGGCTTTTTATATGACACCCACCGGGATTCGGAGATGGCCGCGCTGAAGTGGTCCTCACCAGGAATGCTTCACAGCCCCGTTTGGCTGCGAAGCCTCTTCGTGTGGTTCCTGCTGACCCTTCTCCTCACAGGAGCCGCTTCCTATACCTCCGGCAGCCGGTACGCGATCGTTCCCGGGCACGGCCCGGTTCAGGCAGCAGACGATCCGAGTTCCAGGGAACTGCCGCTACAAGCGGAAACCGCAGCCAGTGCCGCTGACACCCCACCCTCGACCTCCCACTCAACCGGCGCCGTACACAGCGCCGCGCCATCACCTGGGACTGAAGAAATCGAAAAGGACTGCTGCCAACGGCGCCATGCGCCCCGCGGCGAACCAGCCCCCATGAGGACCGGCGCCCTGGACCCACCACCCGTGACCCACCAGCAGCCCGGGGATGCGCTGCTCAACGGCGCAGCGCCTCCGGAGCCTGACCTGCCTGCGCTTACCGTGGTCGAACTTTCCATCAGCAGGACGTAGAACGGTCCGCCGTTCGCCCTCCTCAACCCTGCTGTATACCCCCTGGAAAGAGACTGCAATGACACACGTACAGTCCATGCTGGACGCACACCCGAAAGACCCCGGAAGCGTCGACAGGACCAAGCTCGCCGAATGCATCCAGGCGTGCTTTGACTGCGCACAAACCTGCACCGCCTGCGCCGACGCCTGCCTCAGTGAAGACATGGTCGCCGAGCTGACCACATGCATCCGCACCAACCTCGACTGTGCAGACATCTGCGCCGCCACCGGCAAGATTCTCTCCCGCCACACCGGCTCTGCCACCGACACCACCCGTTCCGTGCTCAAAGCGTGCCGCGCAGCCTGTCAGGCCTGCGCGGACGAACGCGAACAGCACGCCTCGATGCACCGCCACTGCCAGGTGTGCGCCGAAGCCTGCCGGCAGTGTGAACACGCCTGCGGTGAACTCCTTGCTTCGCTGGGCTGAGCAAGGAGAGCGGCACAATGACACGACCTCAGAACACCCAGGCAGACCGCCGTTCCTGGGAACAGGAACAGTCGGGAAGTGCCCTACCGGGCAGGTCATCGGAGGATCCGGAACTGCGCCGCATGCTGAACTCGCACATTCACTGTGGTGAACAAATGCAACTGATCATCGTTCATCCCGCCCCGCCGGGCGACCAAACCACAGCACAGAACGACCGCAGCCTGCACACCTACCGGTGCGCGTGTGGATTCAGCTTCGATCAACGGCGCAACTAACCCGCAGGAGTTGCCGCCGGACACCGGAAACACAAGCGTCGGGCACCGCAAAACATCACCTGACCATCCATGTGCCCGACGTTGATTTCCCACACCCGACCTGATCCCAGAAGTTAGCGAGGAATCCATGGCACTGTCAGAGGACGAACGCAAACGCCTTGAAATGCTCGAACAGGAGCTGGCTTCCACTGACCCGGATCTGGACCGGACACTGCAGAGCGGCGCGCCCGGGAAACACACCAGGGAGGCCGCCACGATGGTCCATGGACTCCTCACGCTGGTAGCCGCATTCACCCTTGTCATCGTGGGCATCGCAACAGAACTCATTATTATCGGCGCCGTCGGCTTCCTGCTGATGATGGCCGGCGCCCACTGGTTCATCAAAGGCCTCGGACTCTATACAGGCCCAGAGGAGACACGTCATGAAACGTGAAAGTGAAGGTCGCACCGTGCAAACACATCCGCTGACTCCCCGAAGTCTCATCCCGGCACCGCCTGCACGGCAACCGGCGATCGGGGCGCGCACATCCTCCCACCGCCCCACCGGGAATCCGCCGCACCCCACCAGGGCCGGTTTTGTGTGGACGGCCACTGTCGCTGGCCTTGTACTCCTGGGAGTCCTGATTCTCTTCATTCTCCAAAACCAGGAACAGGTGTCCGTACAGTATTTCGGGCTCGCGGGCTCGGTTCCCCTCGGCATCGCCCTTTGTATCGCCGCGATCGTCGGCGGACTCCTCGTAGCAGTCGCCGGCGCGATCCGTATCGCGCAACTGCGAACCGCCGCCACCCGCCTACGGCATCGTTCCCCGACCAAGCGGCCAACAAAGCCGTGGGGTCAATGGTTCAGACACGGGCACCCCGCCAGGTGATGGAAGCAGCGAAGCAGCGGGACCTGACGCACCTCTGGCCCCGCGCCTACCCAACGATAATTTCTACCCGCCGGCACTCAGGACCTTGACCTGGCAGGGAGGATGGCCATCATGGCCGGACATTTCGAACTGTTCACCGATGATCAGTTCCAGATACGTTTCCAGCTCCTCGCCCCCGACGGCAGGGTCTTAGCTGTTTCAGGTCCATTCAGGGACAAGCACGCTGCCGCAGCTGCAATCGCCGAAGTCCGCGAGTGCGCCGGTACTGGCCTGATCAAGAACCACTGCGAGACCGCTACCCTGGCCATACCGAAACCGGATTTGGCGGTGGAACTGGAGGACCTCATGCTGAACAAGGGAAAGCTCGAGGATTTCGTGGAAAACCTCACCGCCGTCGCAGCAAACACGGTGACCTGCGACAGCCCCGACTCCGCCTGCTCCATAACAATCACTCGCCCGAAAAGGCATCCAATCACGGCGTGGAGCGGACCTTTGGCCCGGTCGCTGGACCAATTGGAGGACAACCTCAAACAAGGCCCAAACCTGACGGCCTTGGCCGAACAACGCACGGTCCATTCCTCTGACCTGACCGGCGATGACCGCTGGTCAGGCCTTGCTGGATCCGCCACCGAGCAAGGTATCAGATCCTGTGTGAGCATCCCCCTGGAAGTGGAAGACCCAAGCCGGGCAGTCATGAGCCTGACTGCCGTCACATCAGATGCTTTCTCGCGTCACGACATTCAAGCCGCGCGGGCATTCGCCGAGCACGCGTCAAGAACGCTCCGCTCTGCCTTACGGATCACCGATCTTACGGAAACCGTTCAGAACTTATACGCAGCATTGGAACATAGAGCGGTCATTGAATCAGCACTGGGAGTGGTGATGGGCCAGAACAACTGCGACCACGACACCGCTTTCAATATTCTCCGCCGGGCTGCCAGTTCCAGACACATGAAACTCCGGGACCTCGCCGCCGCCGTCGTCGCATCCGTCTCCGGCGACAGCGACATCCTCGTTCACTTTGACCCATGACGCTTCCACTGACGGCCAGGGTTGCGGGCTTTTCCGCCGTCCGACAGTGCTTCCGCGGGATACTGCGGGCCCGGGTGCGGGAGATGGTCCATGCGGCCTGGGCGGGCCAGCCCGGAAAGAACTGCCGCCACCTGCGCGTGGTCTGTGCTCGTGCTGCTGCGGTATGCGCTTTTTCGTCATTATGGATGCACGCTTTTTCGTCATTATGGATGCAAGAACACCCGTACCCGTAGTGTCCATACTTTCATCCGCGCTGTTCCGGAGCATCTAAGAAGCCCAGAAACGGCTGCCTGCACTGAACTGAACCGGACTGCCCATTGATCCTTAAGCCGAACGCGCACCCTTGAAACGGATTGCGCAAAACAACCGCAACAACCGAGAGCCCTCCGAGGAGGCACGTCATGCCACAGACGATGATCCGCACGTTCGTGGTGGTTTCCGTTCTTAGCCTCTGTGCATGCTCGCCAAGCGGCGGACCACCACAGCCCACAGCATCCGATATACCCTCGGCCAGCCCTGCCCCAACAAAGCAGACGCCGCGGCCCGCCCCCACAACAACTACTCCCGGCCTGTCACCTTCGCCGCCTTCTCTTCCGCCGGGGCTCGGTCGCGGCGACGCCGAGCTCGCCATCATGGTCAAACCGTCCGATTCCGAACCCGCCATCAATTACACCCTGACGTGCAGGAACGGGGCTCCAACGAATGAAAGCCAACACCCCTCTGCGACCAAGGCCTGCGAGGTATTAAAAAACAATCCTGGAGTGCTCATCCCACAGCCTCGGGGCAAAGACGTGGTGTGCACCCAGCAATACGGCGGACCCCAAACAGCCACCGTGACCGGCATGGTCGATGGCGTGCCAGTGGACATTTCATTCGCCCTCCGTGACGGCTGCGAGATCCGTCAGTGGAACGCGGCCAGTAGCATTCTCGGCCCGACCACAAACCTCTAGCCGAACAGGCAAACGGCTTAAACGGTCAGCAGGCTGGCGGGCGGCCTACAACCTTCTGTTGACTACATTAAAAGGAGAAGTCCCATGTCGAATAACCAAAAAAGACAGTCCCACGGGCAAGATAGAGACGAGTACCAGTCCCATCACATGAGGAACATGTACCTGCGTTTCGGGGCGATGATCCTGACCGGGATGGTGGTGATGTATTTCGTCATGTTTATCGGCTCCTGGGAATGGAGCCATGTGCGCTGGAGCGAGAGCCGGATGTTCATGGCCCTAACTATGGGCGGCACCATGGGTTTGATCATGCTCGCCTGGATGCTGAACATGTATCGGACCACAAAGGCGAACGTGGCCGTGGTGGTGATTAGCCTCCTGCTTCTCGGCGGTGGCGCTTTCCTGGACCGAACACAGACCACGGTGCAGGACAGCGCGTTCATGAGCGGGATGATTCCGCACCATTCGCTGGCTATCACCCGGTCGGAGCGCTCCGAGCTGGCTGACGTCCGGGTGTGTGAACTCGCCGTCGAAATCAGTGAGGCCCAGCGCCGGGAGATTCTCGAGATGGAGTGGTTGATTGAGGATATTGACCGGAACGGGGTAGCAGCAACACCCCAGGAGGCTGAGGCCCGGCCGGTCCCTGCTTACGAGGAGCTCGCAGAACGTAAGTGCCCCGGAGAGTGATTTGCACCTCGCTCCAGCGTCGGAGGCGAGGCCTTCACCGTGGCCGTAACCCTCGCTGTACTACCGGCAACGAAATGCAAGCCTGACAAATCCGCCCGCACCGCACTCCGACAGCGGGGGCCCTGTGCGGACACAGTCACCTCTACTTTGGTTCGGTCTGCTCCGGAGAGGGATCGGAATATTGCCTGGAAACGCCGCCGTTCGTGCCTGCAGCATTCAACCATGCCGTAAGAACCTCGCAGGCGAGCTCGAGGTTTCCCATCTGGCAGTGCTGGTCGGCCTGCTCGGCAAGGGTGAACATGCGCGTCGTGACGCTTCGGGCGGCAGTGAGCGCCTTTGCCTGTGCTTGGGCCAGTGCCGGTGGTTGGAAGACGTCATGCTCGCCGCACATCAGCAGTACATCCTGGTTCACCCGTCCACTGCCCAGGTGCTCGGCGTTCATGCCCATGAACCAGTCAACGACATCGACCGGGTCGTCGCTGTCAAGCATGTACAGGACCTGATCGACCACGACGCGAAGGGTCGGGAACAGCCGGGCACGGGTGCGTACGCTCCAGCGCATGAAGCGCCGGTGGCGCAACATCGCGCGAACCGGGCCGCGCAACACCGGTGGGACCCGGTGGAGCCAGTCGTACACCGGCGGCCAAGCCACAACACTCTGTATCCGGGGTTCGCGTCCTGCGGCGCGCAGAGCCCAGTATCCACCCATTGAGATGCCAACAAGAGCCGCCCGGTCGAGGCGGAAGTGATCCAACACCGCCCCGACCGGTTTTTCCCAGTCATGATCGAAGGTGAGCCCGTTCAATGCCCGCGCACCACCTTGTCCCGGGCCCTCGAACGCAATGACGTCGAAACCGGCGGCAGCGACACGTTGACAGATGGGAAAGAACTCTTCAATCAAGGAATCGAACCCGCCGTGCAGTAGCACAGTGTCGCCAGTCCGTGTCCCGACCGCCGGAAGCGCATACGCCGGCAGTTCCGCGTCGGCATAGGGGACCTCGTGACGGACGAAGACAGCATCTGCGAAGGCGGTTCCGAAAAGCCTGAGATAGAGGCGGTACCGATTCGTTTTCTCCGCCGAATGCGGGGGCGTGAAGAATTCCGCAATCCTCGCGTAACCCGCCGCCTGTCGAGGCCGCGCCTCGGCGGCCGCCCGGCTCGATATGGCCTCGAACACGGTGACGCAGTCATCCATCGAGCGTACGTGTGCCGCGGCGTCGGCTAGCTCATGGCGGTCGGCGAAGCCCAACGCATGAGCCCGGTTGAGCTGGTAGTTGACGAAGTTACGTCGATGGAACCGCTCGAACCCTACTGGCAGAGCCACAAGCTCGGGATCGCTCATATCGCCAGCATACTCACGGAGTGACACGCGCTGATTATGGCAGCTTGAATGGAGACCGCTTCTGCAGTTTGAATTGAGCCCACTTGCGGCTCGCCGGTCGAGGAATCGCAGTTTGAACTGAGCCCACCCCACCGTTGATTTCATCAGGTTTTTTCCAATGGTGGAAGGCAGTGATGGGGTTGAGGGTGGAGCTTTTTGCAAGGATCCGGCGGGACGCACGCGTCAAGGGATGGTCGATCCGCGCGCTTGCCAGGGAGCATCATGTTTCCCGAAGGACTGTCCGGCAAGCCCTCGCAACTGCTGAGCCGCCGCCCCGCAGGATTCCTGCCCGCACGGCACCGAAACTGGACCGGATCAGGGCTGTGATCGACCAGATACTTACGGCTGATCTTGATGCTCCGAGGAAGCAGCGCCATACCGCCCAAAGGATCTTTGACCGTCTGGTTGATGAGCATCAGGCGATGATTTCGTATTCGACGGTACGTCAGTATGTGAAGGCCCGGAGGGCCCAGATTGCCATCGAGGCCGGACGGGCCCCGATGGAAGTCTTTGTGCCTCAGGAACATGCCCCTGGCGCGGAGGCCGAGGTCGATTTTGGTGATGTGTATGTGGACGTCGCCGGCGTCCGCACCCGTTGTTACATGTTCGCTTACCGGCTCTCCCACTCGGGCAAGGCTGTCCACCGCGTGTACCCTACATGCGCGCAGGAGGCATTCCTGGAAGGCCATATCGAAGCGTTCAATGCTTTGGGCGGGGTCCCCACGAAGCACATCCGGTACGACAACCTCACGTCCGCGGTCACGAAGGTCATCTACGGTGGCGGCCGGCAACGCGTGGAGAACGAACGATGGGTGTTGTTCAAATCCCACTATGGGTTCGACTCATTCTTTTGCATCCCGGGCATCGAAGGGGCCCATGAGAAGGGCGGGGTCGAAGGAGAAGTGGGACGGTTTCGCCGGAATTTCCTGACCCCTGTTCCGGCCGTGGATAGCTTAGTGGAGCTCAATGACCGGATCCGGGTCTGGGACGAGACTGAGGACCGCCGCCGGATTTCCCAGCGGCTCCGCACGGTCGGGCAGGACTTCGCTGTTGAGCACCCCTTGTTGGCACCGTTGCCGGTCGAGGACTTCGACCCGGGCCTGATCCTGACACCAAGGGTGGACCGGTCATCCCTCGTGACGGTCCGCTCGGCGAAGTATTCCGTTCCGGTGCGGTTCATCAACCGAAAAGTCAGGGTGTCCCTGCGCGCTACCGAGGTGAGGATCTTCGATGGCAGAACCCTGATCGCCAAACATCCAAGGACCGTGGCCCGCGGCGGGCAGTGCGTGCAACTGGACCACTACCTTGAAGTGCTCAGGATAAAACCAGGCGCCTTGCCCGGGTCCACGGCCCTGGCGCAGGCCCGCGGATCCGGGGCATTCACCCCCGCCCACGACGCTTTCTGGGCTGCGGCTAGGAAAACCGATGGTGATGCTGAGGCCACCCGGGAACTTATCGATGTTCTACTGCTCCACCGGAGCATGGACGCACGTGACGTCATCGACGGGATCACCGCGGCGCTTCGTGTCGGTGCCGTGAGCGCAGACGTCGTCGCGGTGGAAGCCAGGCGTGTGGCATCCGAAAGCAACACAGGGTGGGTCCAACCCGATTGCCATCCCGGTGCAAAAGAGAATGTTCTCGAGCACCGCGTTGTCAGTCTCACCCAGCGCCGACTGGCGGACCCTGCAGCAGTGATCGCAGGTCTCCCACCCGACAAACGCCCACTGCCCTCGGTGTCTGGCTATGACGACTTACTCAAATTCCGTGCCCAGTCATCCTCCACCCCGCCGTCCAAGGAGCAGATTTCATGAGTCCCACCGCACCCGTTGTTATTTCCCAGACCCTTCGGCGCCGTCGCGGCTTGACCGAACAGGCCGCGGTCGCGGCCGTGGACCAGGCCTGCCGCCGGCTGCGCCTGCCCACGATCCGCGCAGTCCTGGATGAGGCCCTGGCAGTGGCAGGGAAGGAACAGCTCTCCTACCAGGGATTCCTGGCCGAGATCCTGTTGGCCGAGTGTGATGACCGGGACCGGCGCTCCTCTCTCCGGAGGGTGAAATCAGCGAACTTCCCACGGGATAAATGGCTTGGGGACTTCGACTATGAAGCGAACCCGAACATCAACCAGGCAACGATCAATACCCTGGCCACCGGGGACTGGATCCGCAAAGGCCAACCCCTGTGTCTGATCGGCGATTCCGGGACCGGGAAATCACATCTGCTCATCGGAATCGGCACGGCGGCTGCGGAGAAAGGCTTCCGGGTCAGATACATTCTCGCTACCCGGCTCGTGAACGAACTCGTCGAAGCAGAAGACGAGAAAATGCTCGCCAAAACCATCGCCCGCTACGGACGCGTGGATTTACTTTGCATCGACGAGCTTGGCTACATGGAACTGGACAAACGCGGCGCCGAGCTCCTCTTCCAGGTCCTCACCGAAAGGGAAGAAAAAGCATCCGTGGCCATCGCGACCAACGAATCTTTCTCCGGGTGGACGAAGACATTCACTGACCCACGCCTCTGCGCAGCGATCGTGGACCGGCTCACCTTCAAAGGCACCATCATCGAAACCGGCACCGACTCCTACCGCCTCGCCCACACAAGAAACCACCAAACCGCCAGCTAGAGGTGGGTCCCGTTTAATACGATCAAGCCAAAAAGTGATCTCAAAGCACAAACTGGGTGAGACATTGTCGAAGTCTTGATGGCTCTGACTCCAGTGCCTATCCGTACAGAGAGGCGCTCGGCTGGGAAGTGCCGGCCGAGCGCCTCTGCTGAAGTGCTAAGCACTTTACCTTGAGTAGTGGCAACGCCACCCTCTTCAAATAACTCGGGATTTATGAGTCTGTCACGAACTGTTCCGAAGCCGCTTGGTATATCGACGGAGAGCCAATGAAACAGCTGCTGCTACCAGTGCCCCTATAGCCGTTATGGGCAGCGTTGAAATTGGTTCTGATCCGGTTGCCAACGAAAGGAGCATCACTACAAAAATCGCCGCGAGATAAAGCGCAAGCAGCATTAATCCGATGCCGATTGTTTCCAATACCTGAAGTTTCGTTGGCATCACCATCAGCAGCCCGTTGTCCAACCGGAGGGCAGTTTGTAGTCGATGACGACGTAACCTTTTCGATCCATGTAGACGTGTCCGTTCGGGTCTGAGGAGGGCGCGTCGATATTGGCTGATCCAAAATCAACCTGACTGTAGGCTCCGGCGCCATAAGTGGCAGTAGCTACCGAGGTGACTGTACTGGTTCCTGTGAAGTTGTGAGTTGTCCCTGGTTGCACCTGAATGTCGAAAGGATATGCCATGCCAGCAGCTGTGTCGAAGGCATATCGTCGGACTTTTTCTACACCCGCAGTGCTCTCAGAGATATCGAAGAACCTAGTCATGAAGGACTGCGCCCCTACGGTCCAGCCGATGTCCTGCGTGAATCTTCCGTTGCTTCCGGAAGCAACGCCAAATCCGCTCACCCCGGCGTTTAGAGCAAACGTCCCCGAGAGCTGGGGTTCCGCCCATCCCTCAATGCGGGCAGGTGACGGCCACGATGGGCTCAGATAGATGGGCAGTGAGGACGTGCTAGTCGCGGACTGTGTCGTGGATTCGGCGTCAAAACCATCCCTGCCGGAGGTTGCGATTTCCCACCCGAAACTACGATAGGCCTTGCCGACTGCCCACGACTGACCTGATGCCGGACCCGCAGGGCTTGCCGAGGCATTGGGATAGTAGCTGCAGTAATTGTGGCTCCATCCATCATCGGCCATCACTCGCAACGACGGAGCATCAGCTTTGTTGCGCTGGGATCCGGGAGGCACGAGTTTCGGGGACACGATCTCACCAGGACTCAGAGTCCGCCGGGGAATGCTCGCGTTAGAGGCAGCCGCCGGAGATGGCCGACTGTTATCCAGCAGAGGTCGTGCTGCTTGTGCGGCCTCTGGCAGCTGAGTCGGTCGACCCGCTCCCGGCATCGCGGCCTGATCACTCTCCGTACTCTGCACGTAGTCGGCATACGTTCTCCCGGATGAGGGATCAGGATCCGCGTGTGCCGCAGGAGCCAAAATGACAATCAGGGGAAATATCGCAGCCATGCTGAGTACTCGCGTTTGTTTCAAGCGGTTTTTCAATGGGTGTCTCCTTCGACACGCCTGGATCTGCATGAACGAAGTCAGGCCTGAATCCCCTATTCGTCCCGGACAGGCTCAACATACAGGCTTCAAACGAAAATAAATCGAATTGATATCCAATTGTGACAATTTTGTCATATCCCCGCTGCTTCATGCGCTTGTCATTTTCAGGCGCCCGGAACGGCAGAGTAGATCTACTCGCATCGAAGAGCTTGGTTACATAGAATTAAACAAACGCGGCGCCGAACTCCTCTTCCAGGTCCTCACCGAAAGGGAAGAAAAAGCATCCGTGGCCATCGCAACCCGAACCCTTCTCCGGGTGGACGAAGACCTTCACTGACGCCCTCTGCCCAGCGACGGTGGACCGGCTCACCTTCAAAGGCAGCATCATCGAAGCCGGCACCGACTCCTACCGCCTCGCCCACACAAGAACCACCAATCCACCAGCGCGAGTGCGAGAGCGGACTCAAACCACGCTGCCTTCGCCTCCACAGCCTGTTTCAAGGTGGACCCCGATCAAGCTGCGATTTCCCACCAAAGTGGGCTCAAGTCAGATTGACAAAATCAACGCGCAGTGGCTCGGCTGTCACGGTTTCCAAAGCCTGGGCCTGGAAAGCGCCCTGCGCCTGGCCGAGAGCTGCCTGCTTTGTTTGTCAGGCTGCCGGCACGGTCCGGGACATGCGTTGGGGACGTGCCGAAGCTCTAAGCCGGTGACTGAAATTATCGGTAGCCGGAGGCGGATTCTTCGGCTACTGGGGCCACTGGTTCTGCAACCGCACGTGCCACAGGTGGCAGGCACACGTAAGTGATGTGGCCCATGCCCGCGTACTCGCATGTCCCAAATTCCTGTCACGGCAGACGTTTTGTCGGGAAAGGCACATGAGATGGCCATTACTGCGCCGTTGGGACCTGTAAATCTGAACCTTATGCTTGAGTCTTAGTCGTTAAAGAGTTCGAACATTCCTGCCATGGGTCTCGTCGCGGTACGGCCACTGTCGCTGGCCTTGGTACTTTTCGACAGCACTACGGTCGGCTGCCATCCGGACGGTCAAACGGATGCAAAGACTTCATTCGCGGAAATATGAGGGCCTCACGTGCTCCTTTCGCCAAAGGTACGTGACAGACCAGTTACTTGTCAGTAGAACTTTTTCTCCCGACGCAATTGCGCCGCATGATACACCAAGACCAGTTCCATGTTCCATACAGGCGTGAAAACCGACCGGAACCTGCAATAGATGCGCAATTTTCTCGTTTACTAACCGTCAGCACGGACCGCCACCAATCAACATTCTGTAAAGCCACAGTGCCGGCCATGTCAAAGCTCCTTAGGTAATGCTCTTTTGGCATAAGGGTTGCAAAACCGAGACCATCGCGCGCTGCCGACGGACGAGACCACTTCAAGAATGCGACCAACCGCCTAAACGCCGGATCACCGAATATCCACAATCCGCCCAGCCCTCGTCCAGCAGCCGTCCTGCTGATCACCACCGGGGCCCACCTTAAGAAGCTCCGATGCCCCGTAAAGAATGGCCCCATGGGCCCGTCGTTCTAGGGGTCGACTGGACCGTCTCAGAGCACCTGATCCGAACGGCCGCAGCCCTGGCCACGGGGTTGGGAAAGCACCTGATCTGCGCCTTCGTCGATCCGGCCAGCTACCTCACCGAATGGGCACCGGTAAACGAACGGGCAGCCTTATCCCTGGACCCCACAATCAACGAGGAAGGGGATTTCCCCTCCGGGCAGCTACAACAGAAATTGGAAGCTATTCTCGGCATGCCGGGGGAGACCTGGTCCTTCCGGGTACTCAATGGCGATGTCTCCAGGCTCTCAACTGCCTGGCCGACAATACCAACGCAGCATTGCTCGTGGTCGGTGCCGGGCGGCTAGGATCCATGGCCTGGCTGGGCAGGGTCATCGAAGGATCCGTTGCTGCGTTGCTGATCCACCAACAGCAACGGTCTGTCCTCATCGTCCCGGAGGACTGGTAGCCGGCAGAGGGAAATCATAGTGACCGGGAGTGTGCACTTCTGGCCGGAATACCGCTGACAAGGGCGTTCACGGCTAGGAGGAGATGGACTGGCCAGGTTCCTGCGTAGGCCAAGCCCGGCGCCGGCGCATCCTGGATTATCGCGCTGCAGTGTGCTCGCCCGGCATTTCACGGTGCTCCGTTGAACGACCCGAACAAACAACGCCTTGGATAATCCGAACCAGCACCGGACCGCTAAAAGCTCTGCTGGCCGCTGATCCTCTTGATGAACTCGTCGGCCTGTGCGAGATTGAGTGCCATCTTCGCCCTCTGATGTATTGCCTTCTCCAGATATTCGGAAAGCTTTTCGGAGCTGCTCCCCGCGGATTCCGGGCGTCCCTGCCCATTACCAAGAATGGTGAGAATGTCCGCCATTTCCTCCAGCGAGAAGCCCAGCGGCTTCATCTGCTTGATCACCATGAGGCGGTCGAAGTCTTCTTCTAAATAAACCCGGAAGCCGCCATCAGTGCGTGCTGTCGCAGGGAGTAGACCGACTTCGTCGTAGTGGCGGATGGTACGCAATGACAGGCCTGTCCGTTCTGCCAGTTCACCAATGTGCATGGTCGTGCTACCGGTTTTGCCTGTCATCAGGGATCTCCGTTCTTGTTAAGGTGTAACTCTACCATCACGTTAGGGTAGAGTTTCTCGTGAGCGGTGAGACCTTCAGTCGTAATTCCCCTCCTCCCGGCGCGATGCTGCGCCCCTTCATTCGTCGAAAAAGCGAAGACACCGTGGTGTTTTCCTGATCATGAACGGAGCCAGCAATGGCCGTCACATCCGCCGGGGAAGCCCCGGCCTACACACCCGAACAACTCCAATCGGTACGGGAAACCCTGAAGTCACCCCGTCGGCTCAAGACTGAAGTCCTCGCCGGGCTCGTGGTCGCACTGGCGCTGATCCCTGAAGCAATCGCCTTCTCGATCATCGCCGGGGTCGACCCGAGGCTTGGGCTGTTCGCGTCCTTCACGATGGCAGTAACGATCGCTTTTGTCGGCGGCCGACCGGCCATGATTTCCGCCGCCACGGGTGCGATCGCCCTGGTGATCGCACCGCTGGTTAAGTCCCACGGTGTGGACTACTTCATCGCCGCAGTGATCCTGGCCGGGATCTTCCAGATTATCCTGGGCGTCTCGGGGGTGGCCAAGCTGATGCGCTTCATCCCGCGCTCGGTGATGGTGGGCTTCGTCAATGCTCTTGCCATCCTGATTTTCATGTCCCAGGTCCCCGAACTGATCGGCGTTCCGTGGCTGGTTTATCCGCTGGTGGCCCTGGCTCTGGTGATCGTGTTCGGCCTGCGCAAGCTCACGAATGTCGTTCCAGCCCCGCTGGTGGCGATCGTGGTCCTCACCCTCATCACTGTCCTGGCTGCCGTCGTCGTTCCGACCGTGGGTGACAAGGGCGACCTGCCGGACTCATTGCCGTCGCTGTTTATCCCGAACGTGCCGTTCACCTTGACGACGCTGCAGGTCATTTTCCCATTCGCCCTCGCCATGGCGTTCGTGGGACTGCTGGAATCCCTGATGACCGCCAAGCTGGTCGACGATGTCACGGACACGCGCTCCCACAAGACCCGCGAAGCGTGGGGCCAGGGCGTCGCCAACATCGTCACCGGATTCACCGGCGGCATGGGCGGATGCGCGATGATCGGCCAGACCATGATCAACGTCAAAGCCTCCGGCGCCCGAACCCGAATCTCCACCTTCCTGGCCGGCGTCTTCCTGCTCATCCTCGTCGTCGCCCTCGGCGGCGTCGTCTCGGTCATCCCGATGGCCGCCCTCGTCGCGGTGATGATCTTCGTTTCCTGGGCCACCTTTGACTGGCACAGCATCCACCCCCGTACGCTAATGATGATGCCAAAGAGCGAAACCATGGTCATGGTCGCTACCGTCATCGTCACCGTCGTGACCCACAACCTCGCCATCGGCGTCGGTGTCGGAGTTCTCGTCGCCATGGTCCTCTTCGCCCGCAGGGTCGCGCACTTCGTCACCGTCGAACGGTCCGTCACCATCACGGACGGGCACGAAACCGCGATCTACGTGGTGAACGGCGAACTGTTCTTCGCGTCCTCCAACGATCTCTACACTCAGTTTGAATACGCTCTGGACCCTGATCACGTTGTTATCGACATGCATGCCTCCCACCTCTGGGACGCCTCGACGATTGCATCCTTGGACGCCATCACAGAGAAATACCGAAACCACGGCAAAGATGTGAAGATCATCGGCCTCAACGACGCCAGCAGGACAATGCGTGAACGACTTGGCGGGAAACTCGGTGCCGGCCACTGATGCCGGTTCGCTCTCGCCCACGGGACCTTCCGGGCAACCTGGAGGTGAGTCGTCGTTAAGGTCTCGTCACTTGCAAAGCGGTTGTGCCCCGGCCGGCCATTTGATTCCGGTCCTAACGGCTCGGAAGCGGATCATGCTTGCACTGGCACCACGAGGTCAGCTGAGCCGGCCGTTCATGCCGCCGGGGCGTCGTTGCGGTGTGCCCAGCGGCGGACGGCTTTTTCGGCCTCGACGATGATCAGGACGGTGGATCCCACGGCAGCGCAGAGGAGCCATTCCCATGCGGTCAGGGGGGTGAGTTCCAGCAGCCCTGCGGTCACGGGCCAGTTCATTACGGCCCAGTGCAGGCCGAGTGCGGCCAGCGAGGTGTAGAGGAGCGGTTTGTTGGCCAGCAGCTTGAGCTGGAAGAGGGATTTGTTTTCGGCCCGGGAGCTGAAGACCTGGAAGAAGCTGAGCATCACGAACATGGTCAGCGCGAGCGTCCGGGCGTGGATTTCGGGGTAGCCGTTGTGCAGTTCCACGATGAAGCTCAGGATCACGGCCAGGGCCATCCACGCGCCGGTGATGCCGGCCCGGAACCAGAGCGTGCGTGAGAGGATGCCCTCGGACGGCGGCCGGGGCGGGCGTGCGAGTTCATCGCCTTCCGCCGGTTCGAAGGCCAGAGCGATGTCCTGGACGCCGTTGGTCACCACGTTCATCCAGAGCATCTGCACGGGCAGGAACAGCAGCGGTGTGCCGGCGAAGACGCTGAGCGTGACGGCCACCAGTGCTGCTGCTCCGGTGGAGAGCAGGAAGTAGGTGGTTTTGCGGATGGCGGCGAAGGTGACTCTGCCTTGTTCCACGGCGTGGACGATGGTGACGAAGTTGTCGTCGGTCAGCACGACGTCGGCTGCTTCGCGGGCGACGTCTGTGCCGGATTTGCCCATGGCGACGCCGATCGCGGCGGCTTTGAGGGCGGGTGCGTCGTTGACTCCGTCGCCGGTGACGGCGACGACCTTACCGGCGGTCTGCAGGGCGTGTACGATCCTGAGTTTCTCCACCGGGGAGACCCGGGCCGCGACGGCGGTTTGTTCGAGGCGTGCGGCGAGCATGTGGTCATCGAGGTCCGCCATGTCGGCGCCGGTCAGGGCGGGTTTGTCCGTCGACAGTCCGAGCCGGCTTGCGATGGCCGTGGCGGTTACCGGGTGGTCTCCGGTGATCATCATGACGCTGATCCCGGCCCGCCGGCACTTCGCGATGGCCTCGGCCACCCCGGCCCGGGGCGGATCGGTCATGCCTTCCATGCCCAGGAAGGTGAGCCCGGCCGGCGCCGGCAGTGGTGCGGTGAACTTCTCCTCAGGGGCCAGAACCCGGGATCCGGTGGCGATGACCCGGAGGCCGTCCTGGCCCATCGCCTCGTTGGCTGCATGAACCAGCGCCCTGTCCAGCGGTCCCTCAGTGTCTGCGTGGGCAATGGCGACGGCTGCGTCCATCACCGCTTCGGGAGCCCCTTTGACGTACAGGATCCGCCGTCCGTCGGGATCTGCATGGACTGTCTGGGAGTACCTCAGGTGCGGTTCATAGGGCTGGTGGGCCAGGGGTTCCGCGGTGCGGTCCTGTTCGCTGATGGCGGCCCGGGCTACGGCGGTCTTGGCCATGGCCGCATCGACGGCGTCCCCGGAGTATTCCAGGTCCTCGTCCTCAGAGGAGAGCGTCGCCTCGTTGGTTAAGGCACCGGCCCGAAGCACGGCCCGGACCAGGGGCGCGTCCGCCGCGCCGCCGTGGTCGGCCGTGTCTGTTATGTCCAACAGCCCCGCAGTGGTCCAGATCCGTTCCACGGTAAGCCGGTTCTCGGTCAGCGTGCCTGTTTTGTCGGATCCGATGACGTTGGTGGAACCCAGGGTTTCGACGGCGGGCAGGGTACGGATGATGGCATTGCGTTTCGCCATCCGGGAGACACCGAGGCTGAGCGCCACCGTCAGCACTATCGGAAGTGATTCGGGGATGGTCGCCACCGCGAGTCCCACCGAGGTGCGGAACATGGTGGAGACGTCGTTGCCGAGCACCAGTCCGGCAATGAAGATGAAGACCAGTGCCGCCATGACGATCAGGCCGATGCGCCGTTCCAGGCTGTGGGTGAGCAGCTGCAGCGGTGATTTCCCGGGCGGACCCTGGACCAGGGCATTGATCTCACCCAACGCTGTTCCGGCGCCGGTCGCAATGACGATTCCCTTGCCCCGCCCGCTGCCCACGAACGTGCCGCTGAAGGCAATGTTTGCCCGGTCCGCGGCGCCGGTATCGGCAGGAACCGGCGCAGAGTGTTTGGTGGCCGCGAACGGTTCGCCGGTCAACAGGGACTCATCCAGTTGCAGGCCGTTGGTTTCGAAGAGGCGAAGATCGGCCGGGACCCGTTCCCCGCTTTCCAGGAGCACCACATCACCGGGGACGAGGCCGCTGCCGGGGACCACCTGTTCGACGCCGTCCCGGAGCGCCCGGCAGGACGGGGTGGAGAGCGATTGGAGCGCCCGGACGTCCGCCTCTGCCTTGCGCTCCTGGACAAACCCCAGGGCTGCGTTGATGCACAGGATGAGGAAGATGGCGCCGGAGTCCACCCAGTGCTGCTGGATGAAGGTCACGACGGCGGCCGCCAGCAGGATTCCGATCAGCGGGCTGGTGAACTGCCGCAGCAGGACCCGCCACCACGGGGTGGCTCCGGCGACGCTCAACTCGTTGGGACCGTATTCGGCCAGCCGGCGGGACGCCAGGGCGGTGCTGAGCCCGCCGGGCCCGGAGGACAATGCGGCAAATACGTGCTCTGGACCCAGGGCGTGCCACGGCACGGGTTCCGCCATCTTGGTGTTGGTGCCGGTGGACTGGGAGGTCATGGCCGGGAGGACTCACCGGGTTCGTAGACGTCGGGGATCCCGTCGTGGTCCGAATCGACCAGCTCAGCTTCGTGGGCCAGCCGGTAGTGCTTGTTCCTGGTCCGCAGGAGGACGACGGCCAGCAGAGCTGCCAGGACGGAGGCTGTAAGAATTCCGACCTTCGCGGCGTCATCGTGCACGTTTCCGTGGCCGAAGCTCAATTCCGCGACCAGCAGGGACACTGTGAAGCCGATCCCGGCCAGGAGGGACACTCCCATCACGTCAATCCATTTGAAGCTGCTGTCCAGTTGGGCTTTGGAGACCTTGGTCAGCAGCCAGGTGGTTCCGAGGATGCCCGCCGGCTTGCCGAGGACCAGTGCCAGGATGATGCCGACGGCCACCGGGTCCGCTAGCGCCGAGATCAGGCCCTGCCAGCCGCCGACGGCCACGCCGGCTGAGAAGAAGGCGAAGATCGGGACGGCAACGCCGGCGGAAATGGGCCGGAACCTGTGCTCAAAGACCTCCGCAAGCCCGGGACCTGCTTGAGGGCCGCCGCTTGCCTTGGAGCGGAGTACCGGGACGGCAAATCCCAGCAGGACCCCGGCCACCGTGGCATGGATTCCGGAGGCATGCACCAGGGCCCACACCACGGTCCCAAGCGGCAGCAGGATCAGCCACGCGGCCGGGGCGTTCATCTTGAAGAACCGCCGGTATTTCTGTGCCAGGAATGTGTAGAGGGCCAGCGGTACCAGTGCCCACAGCAGGGGTCCGGCCTGGATGTCGCTCGAGTAGAAGAAAGCAATGATGCTGATCGCGATGAGATCATCCACCACTGCGAGGGTGAGGAGGAAGATCCGCAGGGCGCTGGGCAGGTGCGAGCCGATGATGGCCAGGACGGCGACGGCGAAGGCGATGTCGGTGGCCGTGGGGATGGCCCACCCACGGATCGTCTCGGGGCTGGTGAGGTTGATCGCCGCGTAGATCAGCGCGGGAACAATTACGCCGCCTACGGCGGCGGTGACGGGAACGATCGATTTGTTGAGTTGGCGCAGGTCCCCGGCCACGAATTCCCGTTTGAGTTCCAGGCCGACGAGGAAGAAGAAGATTGCCAGGAGCCCGTCCGCAGCCCAAGCGCCAAGGCTCAGTTCAAGGTGCCACGGCTCGTAACCGATCTTGAGGTCCCTGAGGGCGAAGTAACTCTCGGATGCCGGAGAGTTGGCCCAGATGAGTGCGATGACGGCTGCTGCTACCAGGAGCACGCCGCCGACGGTTTCCTTGCGCAGGATCTCGGCGATGCGCAGTGACTCTGCGTAGCTGCCCCGCCCAAGAATGGTGAACCGCGGCGGAGGGGAGGGAAGATTATGGCCCATGAAAGAGTCCTAAAAGTTGAGTCGACAAACATACTGCCGACCAGACTTCCCGGCTCACCTCTCTCCAGTCTACGGGCCGTCGATACTCGGGCACATTGACGCCGCCGGTTCAGTGTTGATAATCCCGCGAGAGGTTTGTGGTCGGGTGTGTTGCGCAAACACCGAATCGAAGAGGAACCGCTGGTCTTCCGGCCCGGTTCGGGTGCTTGTATGCTGTGGATCGGAGAGCCGGGAAGCCTGGTCGGCCCGTAGGCAATGCCTGCGGAACGCCCCCGGCGACCGCCTCGGGTGTTCGCGTAATGACCTGAGGAGCGGACGGCTCATGAACACGAAAACGCAACCCGTCATCGAAGCTCGGGGTCTGGTGAAGGACTTTGGCCGGACCCGAGCATTAGATGGTCTCAGTCTGACCGTGGCGCCCGGAGATGTGCATGGATTCCTGGGTCCCAAGGGTGCCGGCAAAATCCGCCACATTGAGGGCCGGATTAGGGCGCGCGCCCCTGTCCGGCACTAGCAGCTGAGGGTGTGACGTCCCAAGTGGTGTGCCGGAAAGCCTGGTGGGCGGTAATGTCGCCCCGCTTGGGCGGCCAAGGAGTCCATCTAGAGGAGCCTGCCATGCATGTCATGATCATGTCGTTCGGGACCCGTGGAGACATTCAGCCCTACGCCGCCCTCGCCGGTGCGCTTGCCCGCACGGGGCATGATGTCACCCTCGCTGTTCCTGAAGGGTTCGCGGAGTTGGTGCCACAGGCCGGTCCCGGGACGATTACCCACAAGCCCGCGGGCTCGACGATGCTGCGCCTTGTTCAGGAGGTCATGCCCGAGCTGAGCGGTCCCCGGGATGCATTGCGGACACTGGGGGTCATGAGCTCCGCGATGCGCGAGCTGAACGCGGAATGCTGGGCCGCGGCGCAGGCGGTGCATCCGGACGTCGTTGTACACCACCCAAAATGTCTTGCCGGGCCGCACATCGCCGAGGCGCTGGGGGTTCCCGGCGTGCTTTCCCTGCCGTTGCCGTTCTTTACCCCGACGCGTGCGCACGCCATGCCGTTTTTCGGCGGGGCCTCGTTCGGGGCGTTGGGAAACCGCGCCTCCTACGGGTTCCGCCGGATGAGTGGGGCAATATACGGCGGCATGATTAACGCCTTCCGACGCGAGGCCGGCCTGGGTCGCATCCGGCGTCTCGCCGATCCGCTCAGGAATCCGGACGGCAGTCCGGTCCACGTCCTGTATCCGTACAGCAGGCACGTTGTGCCTGTCCCCGAGGACTACCCGCCTTCGGCCCACGTCACCGGCTACTGGTTTCTGGATCACAACGAGGACGATGACTACGATCCGCCCGCGCAGCTGGTGGACTTCCTCGCCGCGGGCGAGCCTCCTGTCTACATCGGTTTCGGCTCCATGGGCTTCGGCAAGGGAGCGAACGAGCGCCGGAACACCGTCCTGGCCGCGCTGCGGGTTCATGGCCTACGCGGAATCGTCGCGACCGGGTGGGGCGGCATCGCCCCCGGCGAGGCCGGGACCGACGATGTCCTGGTCATGGAGGGCGCGCCCCACGAATGGCTCTTCCCGCGTGTCGCTGCAGTCGTACATCACGGTGGGGCGGGTTCGACGGCAGCTGGCATACGGGCCGGTCGGCCGACACTGGTCGTGCCGTTCCTTGGGGACCAGCCATTTTGGGGCGCGCGGGTCCATGCGCTCGGTATTGGACCTGCCCCGCTACCGGCCAGGCAACTCCGCGACGGCCTGACCGACCGTCTGGGCGACCTCGTCCACACCGGCTCTTACGCCTCCCGTGCCGAACAGGTGGGAGCCGCAGTCCGCGCCGAAAACGGTCTCGCCGCCGGCGTACAGGTCCTGGAGGAAATCACTGGTGTTACTCCCGATGACGGTTGACCAACCCATAAAAGCCATCTGTCCGGCGGCCACACCGGGTCCCGTCGTAACCATGCGGGACCGGTGGCGGCTCTATCGCTCTACCCCGGAATCCTGCGGGCGGCCGCCCAGATTGGCATTGCCCGTGGGCAGGCGACTTCGAAATGACACCCACAGGGGTCCGACGCAGCACCATGGCCCGCGCCAAGGACAGGCTGCTGGCCCCTGACAGCGGCCTCTTCCGCCCCTTCCATGCCGCTTGTAGTATGTGCACTGGAGAGCCGGGAAGCCTGGTCGGCCCACATGCGGAAACGCCTGCGGCATGCCATGGCAACCGCCTTGGCATGATAGCTGCGACCAAGGAACGGGCCCCGTCATGCAGTCAGACTCATCTCCGGTCATCAACACCTCCCGCCTCGCCAAGAACTTTGGACGGACGGCCGCGCTTGCCGGCCTGGATTTGTCCGTCCTGCCGGGCGAAGTCCACGGCTTTCTGGGGCCCAACGGCGCAGGGAAATCCACCACCCTCCGTATCCTCCTGGGACTGATCCGCCCCACGTCGGGAACGGCCCGTGTGTTCGGCATCGACCCCTGGGCTGAGCCGGTGCGGGCACACCGCGATGTTGCCTACGTCCCCGGGGACGTGACGCTCTGGCCCAACCTGACCGGCGGCGAGGTCATCGACCTGCTCACCGGGCTGCGCGGCGGCGCGGACGAGAACCTGCGACGGCAGCTCATTGACGAGTTCGACTTCGATCCCCGGAAAAAATCGCGGACGTACTCCAAGGGCAACCGTCAGAAGGCCGCCCTCATCGCGGCCTTTTCGCGCCCCGCGAGACTTTACCTGCTGGATGAACCGAATTCGGGCCTGGACCCGGTCATGGATGCCGTCTTCCGCCGTCATGTCCGCCGGGTCACCGCGGACGGGGCTACGGTGCTGCTGTCCAGCCACATCCTGGCCGAGGTGGAACAACTCTGTGACAGGGTAACCATCATCCGGTCCGGCGTGGCCGTGGAATCCGGGACCCTGGCCGAACTCCGGCACCTCACCCGCACCCGCTTCCGGGTCACGTCGGCGGCCACACCTGAAGTGCTGGCCACGTGGCGCGGCGTTCACGACCTCCGTCTTGACGGGACTTCTGTGGAGTTCGACGCCGACGCAGCAGACCTGGGCTACGTCCTGGATGCTTTGGCTAGGGCAGGCGTCACGGGCATCACGGCTGCGCCGCCTTCCCTGGAGGAGCTGTTCATGCGCCACTACGGCGTGCAGGACGCGGGGCAAGCCGCCGGTCAAACGGACCACAAGAGCCAGAACAGCCAGGTGCTGTGATGCGCGCCGTCTTCCGGCTGGTCCTGCTGCAGGCACGCAGGGACCGCGGAACCCTGCCCGCCTGGATCCTGGGCATCGCAGGTCTTGGCTACGCGGCCGCCACCGCCGTCACCACACAGTTTGGCGAGGACACCGAACGGGCCGCCCTGATTTCGGTGGCTGCGGCCAGTCCGGCGTTCCTGTTCCTCCGGGGCCTGCCCGACGGCATCAGTTCCGGAGCTGTCACCTTCTTCCAGGGGTTTTCGTTCACGGCGGTGCTGGCCGGGTTGATGAGCGCATTCCTGGTGGTCCGGCACACCCGCGCGGATGAGGACCAGGGCCGGTTCGAGCTGCTCGGTTCCACCCAGGTCACCCGGGTGACGTCCCTGTACGCAACCCTGCTCCTCGGCACCTGCGCAAACGTGGTCCTTGCCTTGGCCGTTGCCGCCGGATTCATCGGTGCCGGCCTGCCGGTCCAGGGATCATTCCTGGCGGGGTCAGCTGTTGGCGGGGTGGGCCTGTTCTTCCTGGCGGCCGCCGCGCTGGTGGCACAGGTGACGCCCTCCGCCCGGAGCGCGAACGGGACAGCCGCGGCGCTGGTGGGCGGCGCCTACCTGATCCGCGGTGCCGGCGACGCACTCGGCATAGCCGACCCATCGCTGCTGCACGTCACCGCGGCCTGGCCCTCACTGTTCTCACCCATCGGCTGGGGCCAACGCATCCGGCCCTTCACCGAGACGGAGACGCTGCCGTTGCTGCTGCTGGGGGCAGTTGCCGCCGTCCTGGCGGGCGTTGCCGTGGTGCTGCGCAACAGCAGGGATTTGGGCACCAGCTACATCGCTGCGGATGAAACCGGCCCGGAACGGGCGGGCTCCGGCCTGGCATCGATGCTGGGCCTGGCATGGCGGCTGCAGCGTGGAAGCCTGGCCAGCTGGTGCGTCACCACCGCTGCGCTGGGGGCCGTGGCCGGGGGTCTGGGCCCGGTGGTCCGCGACGCACTTGAAGGAAACCCGTCCGTAGCGGAACTGATGAACCGCATCGTTCCCGGCGACGCCGGCCTGGTTGACCTGTTTACCACCGCCATGCTGGGCATCGCCGGAATCCTGGCCGCTGCGGCCGGGATCGAGGCGGTGCTGCGGCTCCGGGCGGAAGAAGCGGAAGGCCGGGCCGAACTGCTGCTGTCCGTGCCGGCGTCGCGGTTCCGCTGGCTGGGCAGCACCCTCGCCGTCGCAGCAATCACGACGACGGCAGTTGCCGTGTCCGCCGGAGCCTCGGCCGCCCTCGTGCTCACCCTGGGGCAGGCAGGGGGCAGCAGCCCCGGCACCGTGTTTGCCGCCGCCCTGGCACATATCCCGGCAGCGCTCGTCTTCCCTGCCCTGACAGTGCTGGTGTTCGCACTCGCCCCCCGCTGGAGCAGCACCGCGGGCTGGAGCGCCTTGGCCGCCGCGCTGGTCCTGGGGCAATTCGGGGAGCTACTCAGCCTCCCCATCTGGCTTCAGGACCTCAGCCCCTTCCGGCATTCCTCAGCCATGCCAGTTGAAGCCTTCCATCTGGAGGGTGCCCTGCTGATGACGGCAGTGGCCATTGCCATGGCATTTGCAGCCAGCCGCCTGATCCGGAAACGGGACCTGAGGGTCTAAGTACGCCACTCGATTGAAGAGGCACGGCGCTACCCCTGCGGGGCCGCGAATCCGTCGCGTAACCCTTTGGAAAACGAGACGTCGCCCCGACTGAACAAAAGCAATGGGGACTTGCGCTAGGGGATCGGTCTACGGGGCGCCTCAGTCAGACGACAGCGGCTCAGTCCACTCATTTGCTGGCAGCTTTTCTCGCAGCAATGCGGATTGACTTGATCCAAGAATCATCTCGTTGTCGGGATGGGCTGGGGCGACTTGTCTCATGAGGTCGCGACAGCGTCCGCAGGGTAAAACGCAGCGCAAGCCGTCACCGTCTTGCCAAACGGCGACGATCTTTGGCGACCCGGCACTCGCCGCTGTGAGCTGGCCAAGTCACCGCACCTCAACATCCTTGGTGGCTGCACCGTCGAGTTCCACGAGGCGCAGCCGGTCCCCGGACGGTGAGCCCGCACCACGTAGCTGCAGGATGCGCCGCCGATTCGGCTCCGCCTGCACTGCAGCTACGGTGCTCGGATCCCGTCCGGATCTACGACCCACCAGAGCCCCCCGTGAGTCGAGACGTTGTGGCACTTCACCTCGCCGGGCCCCTCGTGCGCGTAGAAGTAGAGCGGATGCCCGTTGTAGGTGACCTGGGTCGTGCCGTCCCGCCGCTTCGTCGTCCCCAGCAGCCTCGAGTCGACCTCGCCGCTAGCGGTCGGCGCTCCATCGGTCAGCACGGGTGGCCACGCTTCAGCGCAGTCGTCGTAACACTCCGGACTGATGCTCTCCTCACTCTCCCAGATATAGATGGCCTGCTTTTTGGCATCGAAGAGCATCTGGCCGAAGTCGCTCGCGGCTGTGGTAATCGTGGTGCCCGGCTCTGGCGCGCTGGATGGCTGACTCGGCGGGGGTTGCGGGCTCTCCGGTGTCGTAGTGCTCGCCCTCGGAGGCGGGGTAAAGTCCGGGGCCTCGCTCGAGGTGCTGCTTGCGCAAGACGACGCGACGAGTGCGAGGACCACCGCAGCCGCCGCTCGCAGTCCGGGTCTGGACACGCTGTGCTCCTATCGGCAGGGGCGGGCGCCCCCGGCCAGGTCTTTGGGTTGGTGATGATCAGATAGTGTGGCAATTCGGTTCCATCATCTCAGCCTTAGCGCGCGGAAGGCGGCGAGTCCGGTCTTGGGGGACTGCCACCGGAGTCGCTTGGGTCAGTGCGCGGCTGTGGCCGTCAGGGTGCGGGGCGAGGGCGCCCGGCGAGCAGGACGGCGCCGAGCAGCAGCTTCAGGAGGACGAGGCCGAGAACAGCGCCGTTACAAGGAGTCGCTTCAGAAAAAGGCGACAATCGTACGCTTAGGCCGCGTGGAGAAAAAGTAACGGCTGGACCGCACTTGTCGATGGAAGCGGGCCAAAGTCCGTTCGTAGGGGAAACCTTGAGCGGACGCTTCCGGGCCCTTAGCGAATGAGGGTTCAAACATCGCAATCTTGCCCGTTTGCTTGCCCGTTTGCAGGGCGAGGAACTACCAACACCAACCTCGTCCAACACGCATGCAGCGCGTTTTCCCTGGCCGGCCTCCATCACGACAATCATGAGACTGATCCGCCACAGCAACCCGCATCTAGCGCATGATGGCTTCGTCTCGGCGAGTCGCGGCTGAAGCCAGCTCCGTCGAGGAAGCCCGACCATAGCACCCCGCCTCCGCGGGTGTTGGCTGGGAGCCCCAACACACCCGACCGAGAAGCAACGACGAACCCCACCCGAGCCTGGGGGAGACCCAAGCGAGGGGTTCCGTGACTGCTCCGCAAAATGGGGGAGGGGAAGCGGCGACACCGCCACTACCATAGACATGCAACCGCTGCCGGCCGCGAATCGGTTCCCTTTCCCTCGCTAACGGAAAAAGAATTGCCTGTTGGCTTGCCCCTGCTTCTGCTTCCAGACCGTTGACTGCTTCTATTCGTCAGGCTGCCGACATGGTCCGGGAGGTGCGTTGGGGATGGGCCGAAGGTCCGTGACGGGGGCTGAAACACTTGAGATCTAAGGCCGGTTCTCCGGCTGCTGGAGCCACTGGTGCTGCAACTGCCGGTACCGCGGGCGACCGGCATACGTCGGTGATGTGGCCCATTCCGGCGTATTCGCGCAATTCCCCGATTCCTGCACGGCAGACCCTTTGTCGGGGAAGGCACGTGAGGTGGCCATCACTGCACCGTCGGCATCTGTGATTCTGAACCTGAAGTTCGGTTCCTGGTCGTTGAAGAGTTCGAACATTCCTGCCACGGGCCTCCTCCCGGTAGGGCCGCTGTCACTGACCTTGGTGGTAGTTGCAGTCCGAACGGCAGCGCGACGTTGGGCTGCCGTCCAGACGGTCTAATGGACGCAAAAGAAGCGAACCGTGGAAACGTGAGGGGCCTCACAGCCCTTTCGCCTAAGGTACGCGGCGTATCAATTACCTGTCAGTAGAACTTTCTCCCGAAGTCGGCACTGGGTGCCCGTACGGCCGCCCGAAGACCCGTTCCACACACGTCTGGAAATCGAATGGAACTTGCAACAGATGCGCGATTCTCTCGTCTAAGGACAGCCCGGATCGATCGCCGATAAGGGATGTTTCGTCAGCCTGAGCTGGGTGAGAGGCGCCCAAATGGCACACCTTTCCTTGAGACGTTCCGCTCACGCGGCTTGTATACGTCGGATCGTGTTATCTAGGTATCTCGGGGTTTCTCCTTCGCAGAGCTCCAGCCCTCGCGGTGGAGCTTGTCGAATCCGTCCAGGAGTATGTCCAGCGCGAACTCGAACTCGAACTGATCATCACATCCATGTCCGACTACTGAGTCTGGGTCATGCGGAGTGGCTGTGGCAATGCTGGCGATGTTGGGGTAGCGCTGTGCCAGCTGCGCGAACATTTCCGCCACCGCTTCAGGGTCAGGCTGCGGCGGCGTCGCGGCTGCGTTGGCTGTTGAGCTGTCAAACAACTCCTGGGTGAATCCCCACATCCGTCCGCCCAGGGCGTGCATGGCGTGGTGTGCCAGGTCGGGGGAGAACCCGCCGGAGAGGAACAATCCGGCAAAGGAGTCCTGGTAGTCGAGGACAGCCGGCGTGGGTTTCGTGCGCGACTCGATCGCCAGCCTCGCCCAGGTATGCCGTTGGAGAGCGCGGCGGGCTGATAGCACGCGCGTCCGGATCGTTGCCTTCCAGTCCGAACTGATCTTGGGCGGGTCAATCTCGCCGATGATGACCTCGACCATTCCGTCAAGGAGGTCTTCCTTGTCGGAGACGTGCTTGTACAGTGCCATGGGGACGACATGGAGCTCTTGGGCGAGCCGCCGCATGCTGAGCGCCTCGACACCTATGGTGTCGGCCAACGCCACGGCCGCGGTGAGCACCCGGTTCCTGTTCAACCGGACGCGCTCCGCCGTCTTCACCTGCTGGGTCATCGGGCTCACCTTAACACCGTTGAGAATAGGGCCATTGACAAGTGTACGGGGTACACCCTAAGGTCTCCATATCAAAGGTGTACGCGATACACCTCCTTGAAGGCAACTCTTCCCGTCGCTGGCGTTCCCAATTTCGAGGACAGCGGTTGCCTCTTCGCCGAAAGGCCGCGCACCGCCAGCGAAAAGAACTTCTCGGTCTCGGAGTAATCGGACAAGGAGTCTGCAATGTCATCACCGGCATCATCCCAGCCCCAACCGAAGACCGTTCTGAGCATCCCGGAGGACCCGCCGCTGTCACTCCTGCGTTTATACCTGTTGCGCGCCGGCTACCTATTTATGGCGGTCGGACTAGCGCTCACCCGGTGGCCCCTGCTGATCGGGCACGACGCGTCCTGGGCACTGATGGACAGTGTTGTTGTCTGCATGCTCATCGCGCAGTCCCTCCTGTTCTTCCTCGGCGTCCGCTACCCGGTAAAGATGATCCCGATCCTGCTGTTCGAAATGACCTGGAAGGTGATCTGGCTAAGCGCCGTGGCGCTGCCGCTCTGGTTTGCGGGTGCGCTCAACGACGCCGCCGCCAGTGTGGCAATTAATTGCTCCTTGGTTGTGATCGTCCTCGTGATCCTTCCTTGGCCGTACCTGCTCCGGCAGTACGTGACCAGGCGCGGTGACCCGTGGCTGACCACAGCCCGATAAAGCCCCCGCCCACCCCTCGCCGCAGGAGCCGATCATGACCACATCAGAACTGGGAACCACAAAAATCCTCCCGATGGCTTCCCACCGGAAGGCCGTCGCCAAGCTCACCGCTACAGGCACTGACGCGAGGGAGGGGATCGCAGGATGAGGGCCGCGGTCTATCGCCGCTTCGGCGGCCCGGATGTGGTCCGGCTTGAGGAACAGCCCAAACCCATACCTTCGCGCGGCGAAGTGCTGGTCAAGGTCGGGGCAGCCACGGTCAGCGCCGCTGATTACCGGGCACGGACTAAAAACGTTCCACGAGGGCTGAAGCTTCTCAGCTCGGTCACCCTCGGCTTTATCACCCCGCGCATCCCGGTCCTAGGTATGGACATCGCCGGTGTCGTCGAATCAGTCGGTCCCGACGTCACCCGTTTCAAGCCCGGTGACGAGGTCATGGCGATGCTGGGCGGGACGTTCGGCGGCCACGCCGAATACGTCACCGTCCCGCAGGACGGGGCCGTCACAGCTAAGCCGGCGAACCTGACGTTCGAGGAAGCCGCGGCGCTGGTCTTCGGCGGGATCACCGCCCAGGCGTTCCTCGGCAGGACCAGCATGGGCCCGGGGATGTCGGTGCTCGTCAACGGGGCCTCGGGTGCCGTCGGAACCGCAGCCGTGCAGCTCGCCCACATCGCAGGTGCCCACGTCACGGCAGTATGCAGCGGCGCCAACGCTGACCTGGTTCGTTCCCTTGGCGCCGAGACCGTCATCGACTACACCAAGGACGACTTCACCCAGACAGGGGCGGCCTACGACATCATCGTGGACTGTGTCGGCAACGTACCGTTCCGGCAATTGCAGCCACTGATCAAGCCCGGGGGAGCGCTGCTATCTGTCATTGCCGACCTCCCCGGGGTTCTTACCGCAGGCGTGCGCTCACGCCGGACCGGCATCCACATCACCGCCGGCAACGTCCCATTCATCGCCGCTGATCTCGCCCACATCGCACAGCTCGCAGCAGCCGGCCTGTTCCGCCCCGTCATCGACCGCGCCTTTGACCTCAGCGACATCGCCGAGGCACACCGGCACGTCAGCACCGGCCGGAAAACAGGCAACATCGTCGTGCGGGTCGCTGCCCCGTCCACGCAAGAGCCGACGATCGAAACCAGGTAACACCTCTCCATACAGGCAGCCCTCGAAGTACCGTAAACCTACACCTAGCCATTAAGACCACTGACTGACGGGCTACGCAGATGCCTGGGCAGGAACGGTGAGCTCACCGAGCTGCCCACGGCCAACCAACATGGCACAGCACCGGCGCTGAAGGAACCGCCATGGTGGAAGGACCCTGCCAGGGTACAAGGACCAGTCCTTTCAACAGGAGCCGGTCAAGGCGGGGGAAAGGGAAAACAGCAACCGGTGGACCGCGCACTGTTCGGGACCGCCGTAACCACGAGGACGCACATGAGCGCAGAACTTGCCCAGGGCATCGACCGTTTCACGGTCATACAGAAGCTCACCCTGATGGTGAACCGGTACGAAATACGTTCCGTCACAGGAGACGGGCAACCTGGGCACCTGCTCGCCGTAGCGCAGCAGAAGCGGGCCGCTTTCAAGGAGCAGGTGACCTTCTACCAGGACGAGTCACGGACCATGCCGCTTTTCTCCTTCAAAGCCCGTCAGCGCCTCGATCTCGCCGCGACGTACGACGTGCTGGACGCCAACGAACAACCGATCGGCAGCTTCCGAAAAGATTTTGGCAAGTCCCTGCTGCGATCGACCTGGCACCTCGAAACAGACGGTCTCAAAGTCACCGGAAGCGAACGCAGCCTCGACATCGCCATCGGCCGCCGCCTCTGGGAAGCGACACCCCTGGGAGACGCCATCCCTTCGCCCTTCCGCTTCCACTTCGACTTCATCGACCCGAAAGGAGACGTGCTCATGACATCAGAACGGGGACGGTCCCTGCGCGACCGCTACCTCATCACCCTCCCAGGCGCCCGACTCGACGGCCGGGTTGCGGCGGCGATGGCAGTCGCGCTGGATGCTCTCCAGTCCCGATAGAGCCCCAACAAAATAGGAAGACGCTATGCAGCCCCTCTCACGGGTGGCGGAGGCTGTCACGCATCAGGAGATTTGGTCGACCGAAGCTTGGAGGGGGAGGCTGTCGCCTACGGAGACCAATCGGTCTTGATCAGGCCGGTCACTTCGGCGCTGATATTCCATAGCTGGGGTCGCCGTTGCCTGGTCGTAGCTGGCGTTGGAGGATCGGCGGGGCTTTCGCCGCCGGGCAAAGAAGCGTCCACTGACGTCCGGGAGCACCGGCCGTCCGTCGGATGGCGCCTTTGCATCCTGCAGCCTTGAAAGCCGTGCTGTGAATCGTGTTCTTAGTCGTGGCCATGGCCGCTGGCTTTGCGATACTGTTCACCGACCTCCACTGCGCCGGCTGGGCGTCGTCTAGTTCACCCGCTGACGATGGGCATGAGCTTATGCCCATCGCAGGTTCTTGAGTTGCGTGAAGAGGCGGTCAACATTCCAGGCAGCGGTGGTGTTGGCCATCGCGACCATGGCGAGTCGGTCATCTGGGTAAATGCGCATGGCGTTCCAGAAGCCGCCGCCGGTACCGTAGTGCTCGACAAATACAGGGGTTCGCGCAGCGTCTGCAGGTCTGCGGAACCAGCCGATGCCGTGGTCAAACCGCTTGCTCGAGACGGTAATGGTTCGCATCTGCTCGATGGCGCCCTGCTCTAGGACCGGGTGGTGGTCTGCAGCTGCGGCGGCGTGTGCCGCGGCCAGCCTTGAGGCGTCTGCGGCGGTGCCGATGAGGCCCCCATACGCGGGCCCGTTGACCAGAAACGGGTTCAGGCTGGTGTACTTTCCCACCCGTGCTCCTACCACACCTTTGGGCAAGATTCGTCTAAGTACCGGTCGCAGGCCCAGAGGCATCCGCACGTAGCCGACGGCCCGGGGAGCCTCCGGGTCGTACTCGTATCCCGTTGCGGTCATACCCAGCGGATTGAGCACCAAGTCTTGGACGCACTCCTGAACCAGCTGGCCGGAGGCGGCCTCCATGACCTGGCCGGCAAGCAGATAGCCGATGTTGGAGTAGGCCGCCCGGGAGCCCACAGCCTTGGATGGAGTGCCGTGCTTCCGGACAATGCCGGAGAGCCAGGTCGGGTCCGGGGGTTGATGCTCGGGGCGGACCCACCGCACAGGGAGCGGGTTGGCCAGGCCTGCCGTGTGCGTGAGCAACTGCCGCATGGTGGGGTGTCCGAAGCGTTCATGCGGGCGGTAGTCGGGTAGGTAGGTGCCGATAGGGGCATCCAAGTCCAGGATTGCTTTTTCGTGCAGCTGCATCGCTGCCGTAGCGGTGGCAATCTTCGTCATGGAAAACCACAGGAACTGGTCCTCCGGCCGGGCGCGACGACGTTCGGCCAGATCGGCGTATCCGAATGCTCCTGCATAGAGAACCTTGTCCGGGGTGGCGATAGCGATAGAGAGTCCGGGGAGCCTCGCCGCGGAGGCCATGTCCTGGGCGATGGCCTGGACGCGGTCAGCGGGCAGTGGACCAAATTCTGCGTCAGCCTCGTCAGGCGGGTTGTGAAAGGTGTTCATGACTCTTCCTTCATAGTGGCCGTCAACGCGTGGTTCCGTGCGGTTTGACACCGTTCAACCCGGCTGCTCCGAGTGGCGGCGGCGAGCGATAAGAGAGAACCACCGCGAGCACGATCACGGCAAGTATCCCTGCCAGTTTGTGGCAGCCGACTATGACCAAGCCCGTTCCGACGTCAAGGAATACCAGGAGCGTTCTCTGGAGGATTTGCAGTCTGCGAACGCCCCTGATGCCCGCAGCGTCGTTACCGAGCTGGACGAAGCGACGCCCTCGATGAGGGACTAGGCCACCCACCAGCGCGCTCCGCCTCACGCACCTGCTTCAAAAACCGAATCGATGATTCATTAGATGCATCATTATGACAAATCTGCAGGTCAGAGACGTCTTTTTGTCATTCAGCGCGATTGGCGCGGTGCCACGCACCATGGCTGCTGGTATCGATCGGCCGCGGAGAAAACCCTTGAATGCCGCGCTCGGCGGCTACTCCCAGAGGTGGCGAGTCCCTGGATCGAGCCTCTACAGCGCCTCTTTCCCGCTCATTTTCAAGAGCCAAAAATGCAGATTCCGTCAATCTACTCGCGGAGGTATTGGCGGAGTCCGGGGATCGCGAAGTCCACTTTGCCGTAGCCTGCGGACTCGATCAGGCCTGCAGCGATGAGCCTGTTCCGGTACTTGGATACGAGGTTGGGCTTGGCTTTGATGATGGCGCCGATCTGTCCTGCGGCAGTGGGACCATCCTGTGCGGCCATGGCGTCGAGGAACTCGCGGTCTTTGCCGGAAATGTCCGAGAGCGCCGACTCTACGACCACCAAGGTGTTCCGTCGTTGGGCGGCAGCGATTCCACGCTGGACGTTTGTCTGGTCCAGTTTCCATCCTGCCTTGTCGGCTTCGAGCCAGAGGTAGTAGCCGACGAGCTGGATCAGGAAGGGATACCCTTCGGTGGCCTCGGCTGCCTTATTGATGAGGTCGGGGGAGACGCTGATGTCTCCCTGGCTGAAGAGCTCGCTGTACGACGCGGTGACTTCCGCGATGGCGGTTTCGTGGAGATTGATCCTGTCGGCCCGCCGCAGGAAGGTGGCAACGCCTTCATTGAGGAGGTCGGACACGGCTGATGGCAGGCCTGCGAAGATCAGGCCGATGGGCAGCCCGTCGCGGATGAAGTGCTGGACGTCGGCTGCCAGCTGGGAGATTTCCGTCCTGTCTACGGCATGTATCTCGTCAATAGTGATGACGAGTCCTGTGCCTTGTGCGTCCAGCAGGCGCAACAGTTCGTTGCCGGTGCGGCGCCAGTCGGCCGACCGTTCCTGAGGGAGTTGGGTTGTCAGCCCGAACCCTGCTGCCGAAAAAGCGGTGATCTTCCGGGATGGAGGCCCGTCCCCGAGTTCGTCGAGAAGGCGGAGCATGTCGTCGCCGACCCCGGCGAGGAAGCCTGGCGTGGCTGTCCGGGAAATCACGGCCCACCCGTGGTTCCGGGCGATTCCTTCGGCTTCGCTCAACATGACTGTCTTGCCGATGCCCCTGGAGCCGGTGATGATGGTCAGGAGCCCTGGCGCGCCGGAGCCCTGCTGCAGGCCGTACTCGAACTCATCCAAAAGTCCGGCCCGTCCGACCAGCTCGGGGGGAGTTGCCCCGGCCGTGGGCTTGAAGGGGTTCTGCACCCTAGCCTCCTGCGAACTGGGTGAAACTAGGTGAAAGTGGTGAAAGTGGTGAAACTTCTGCCACCATACGGCAGCGGGGGCGTCCCCGGCAAGTCCTGTACTACCGCAGGAACGGAGGGCAAGGCGGTAGCATCGGGGCCATGACCGGGGAAGAGAACTATGTCGAGCACGCCCTCCGTGTCGGCGAGGAATTGACTGGCCTGAGCCTGGAGCAGCTGGGTTTAGAACCGCAGCTGGAGGATCTGGCTGAGAACCGGCGGAACCGGCTGGAGGCTGATGACCTCGAATGGGCAGGCTCCATCACCCCGGAGCGGCGCGACAGGAGCCTGTTCCAGGCCAAGCTCCTCGCCGGCGCCTTGTGGGAGGCCTCCGCCGTCCTGATCGACCAGCTTTTCGAGGATCTCAACGGGTTGCGGAACCTTGAGCGGGTTGACCGGCAGGATATCGCCAACACCTTCGTCCTGTCCGGGCTGCCGCCCAGGCACGCCGACAAATACGACGTCCGGTTCGCCCGGCAGTTTCTCGTCATCGCTGCGGACATGACCGGCGCGCTGGCCCGCAGATGGACCCGTCCCTCCTGCGTAGCCCAGGAACTGGCGCTCCGCTGCCTTCTTGACCAGGTCGAAGTCATCCAGGACCTGTATAGCCTCGATCTAGCAGAGGACTGGCGGAGCCGACTTGAACAACACATGCTCGAAGATACGGACAGTGAGATGCTCTACCAGAACGCCATGGACGGCTTCGAAGACGACATCGAATTGAACATGCAACTGGGCCTTGCCCCCATGAAAATCCAGGACTGGTTCGAGCCATTCACCGACGCCTCCGTCCCGCCCTACGTCCGCTAAGGACAGGATTGCTCCCGCGTCCGCCACCATTCCGGGTATGGTGGCGGTCCCCTGGAAGAATAGGCGGCATGAACAAGCCGGAGGCTCATAACCTGGTTCGACGGGAGTCGATCCTGGAGGTCCGCGTGGAACTGGTCCACAGCGTCCCGGCCATTTGGCGTCAGGTGGAGATGCGGGGCTCCCTGGACCTGGGCCAGGTGCACCGGGTCCTGCAGGCAGCCTTCGGCTGGGAGGACTCGCACCTGCACAGGTTCACCCCTGATGCTCCCTTCGCGCCGCTGCGGCCCGTGGACGGCGAAATTCCCGAGGTCCTGCAGTGGCTCCCGGGCCGGGAATGCGACGAACCGGGGGACAGGCCCGAAGAGGAGTTCACGCTGGAGCAGCTGCTCGCCCTGGGGTCCGGGGCAGCCTTCTACGAATACGACTTTGGCGACAGCTGGCTGCACCGGCTTGAACTGATCTCCCGCCGGCCGGCCAGCGCAGATGCTCCGCCGGCCGTGCTAACCGACGGCGCCCGGCGCGGCCCCCTGGAGGACTCCGGTGGATTACCCGGCTACGAGGAGATCATGGATGCGCTGGCCGCCCCGGCTCATCCCGGCCACGCCGAATATGCCGCCTGGGTGGCCTACGTGACCGGATCCGACTCGCCGTTTAACCCTGCCTTCCTGGACATCCCCGCCGTGAACCGAGCCCTGGCCGGCCAGTTCTAACCACACCGAGGCTTCGGCCGAAAGCCCCTGCCTGAGGGCCAAACACAGCTGTCCGTTCTCAATGCAGTTGTCAGTGGCGACGTGGGGACTGACAGGTTGGATGAGAAGAATCTGGCGGTATCTTTCTCATTCATGTTGTCAGTTCCGTAATTCTTTGAGCTCGTGGCGTCGCTGGGGAGGTTTAGGTCAGCCATTCGATGCCGCGGCGGGAGAGTCTTCGGAGCGTGTTTTCGATCCGCTGCGCCGCCCGGCGGCGTCGGTGGCTTTGGCCAGTGCGGAAAAGAGTGGTAGCTATTTCGCTGGCGACCCGATCGCGCCGCTGCTCGGCCGGGAGTGCCGGATTCTGAACCCAGTCTTTGAAGGAGGGCCGGGTGATGAGTCGGGCGATTCTCACAGTTTCCGGGTAGATCAGCATTTCGTACTCATGTCTTCCTGCCCGTGCGCCGCGTTCTTCGAGGGTGGAGAGTGCGATGCCGGCACTCGCGCATTCGTTCGCGGCCAGCATCGCGGGCGTGCCGACGTGGATTCCGCGGGAGACCAGGGTCGACCTGAAGCGGCGTTCTGCGGCGACGAGTTCAGGCAGTTGCCGGATGTCGAACTGGTCGCGGCCGATCCATCGACGGTGAGCGACGCAGACCCAGCCGATGGACGGAATCCGGCCGACTCGCTGGTTTCCGCTGGCGCAGCGCAAGCATAGGGCCCGCTCGATGACGGGGTGGCCGCCGATCGACAGCCGCGCTTCGAAGGCCCGGTCGTGGAGTCCGCCCAGTTGTTTCCATGCTTGAAGGCGTCCGGGGTGCCGTCGGGCGCGGGACCTGGGCATAACGCCAGCCTCACGGAGGGCATTCTCGATTTGTTCGACGGTGGTGCCGTTGCGTTGAGCGTGGCGGATCGCATAGTTCTCGATGCCTTCGCCGTGGGTGAGGCGGGTCCGCACCGGGAGGGGGCCGAGGATCACTGGGCCATCCTGACTCCAGTTTTCTTGGATTTTGAGGCGCCGGATTTGATGTGTGATCGGTGGTGTTCCTGGGCTGCATAGTCCGTGGCTGTTGCTTCGAGCCTGCGCCGGTCGATCTTTTCAGTGCCGTCGAGGATCGCGCCGATGGCTGCGTCCGAGAGAAGGCCGCGAAGTGCACCGATGCTCCCGCCGGTCCGGTCCCAGAGGTAGAGAGACTCCTCGGCAAGGGACTCTGGGATGTGCGCGGCCAGCGGTAGGAGGTTTTCGACTCCGAGCACCAGGTCGGCCCACGATTCACGGTTCGCTTTCGTCCCGATGGAGTATGGGGTCATCTCGTGGAGGATCATGCGGGCTTTGATCTGTCGGCCCATTTCGCCAGCGAAGAGGTCGGTTGTCGGAAGATCGATTCCGGCGTAGAGGAAGGTCGCGTCCAGACGGTCCGCGAACTGTTTAAGGGTGCTTGCGGCTTCGGCTCCGGCCTGCCTGTTCGTCTTGAGGTTGTGCACTTCGTCGACGATCACCAACGACGTGCCCAAGGTGCGCAATATGGCTACGACCTGCTCGGCGAGCATCGGTGCCGTGGCCCGCTGGAGCACGGGCAGTCCGAGCCACTGCGCGAAGGCCTGCATGAGCATTTTCGGCGTCGTGGCAGGCGGGACAACGGTGTAAACCACAGGCGCGAACTCTCGGTCGTCCTCGCGTCCGAGTCGTTTGCGCTCTGATTTGTCGTGGCGTTTGCCTAGAAGCAGAGCCGCCGTCGATTTCCCCATTCCTGCGGCGCCTGAGATGGCGATGCCCCGCCTGGCGGTCGCCGTGCTGGCCGCGTTGCGGGCTATGGCAATTCGGGCTTGCCGGGAGAGCGACTGTGTGTCTGTGGTTTCCAGGACAGTGTCTGCCGCGAGCCATGCGAACCGGGTGCGGTCGTAGGCAGACTTCGCCTCAACGGAGAGTGCCTGCACTTCTGACAGCGTCAGACTTAGGGGCTCTTCAGGTAAATGCGCGACAAAATCGCGCCAGGCCGCCAGGCTATCTGGGATGGCGATGTCTCAGTCCTCCAGAAGATCGATGCGTCGCCCGTGGCGGCGGCGCCGAGGAAATTCCACGATGACTGGGTCCGGCGCCCGGATCGGCGCCACCGGCGTAGCAGTGGGTTCGGTGATCGGGTCCGGCCCGGCCTCCTGTTCCGGGACGGCCGACGGTGTTGTGTGAGTGCGTTGTGTGGCCTGGCGCTCGGCGCGTCCCGTGGGGGCGGTCAGGATCCGATTGATCTCGGCAAGAAGATCCCTGCCGGCGACCGTCTCGCCTCGCCTGTCGATGGCCTTCTTCGCGGCGGCAAGGACGTCGCGGGAAAAGGGTCCCACAAGGTGCGTGGACAGGGTCCACTTCGCCTCGATCCACTGACCTTTCTTGTGGTCACGGACGTAGATCGACTGGAGTCTGTAAGGGTCATACCGAACTTCCCAGCGCCCGTCGGCCGGAGAGGGGAGCCCGGAGGGGACACCGCGGTATGGGTGAAAGCCCGGATTGTCGTAGTGGAGGCCGTGGAAGTTGATTCCGTAGGTCTGGATCGAACGCCATTCGACAGGCAGGAGGGCGATGTAGTCGTCCCGGGTGAGGGCGACGGGGATCTGTGGCGCGACGCTGGCCAGGGCGGCAAAGGCTTCGTTCGGAGTGAGGTCCTTCTTCGGCATGGCGGGGTGCCGCAGTCCCGGGTGCGGACGGTTCTGCCAGACGGCCACGAGCCACCAGTCCAGCAGGTTCTGCACTTCGGCGAGGGTGAATATCGTCTCGGCGGCCGGGTCCTTGCCCCGCCGGACCACGTTCGGGCCGGTGTAGCCGGCAAGATACTGGGTGAACCCTGTGTTGACGCCTGCAAAGAACCGTTCGATGTGGGGTTTGTCCGTGGGCGTCCGAGGGGCCGCTTTGGTGATGCTGATCTGCAGACGCTCGCAAGCTGCCGTGAAGGTCGAGCCGACAAAGACCTTGCCGCGGTCGACCGTGATGGATTCGGGCACAATGACCGGTTTGGCGGCGATAGCGGAGCGCATATCCTCGTCGCGCGGAAGCATTCCAGGCGGGAGAACGGATCGTGAATAGCTCAACGATGCATCCCATCCCGGCTGCATCGGCAGGGGAGTCATGGCACGGGCAAGCAGCACGGCCGCGTCCACGGCTTTCGTTGCCACCGGCCGGAGGATGGCCGCCAACGGGGTGCGCGTGGCGATGTCCAGTGCGAAAGTCAGGTCCACGCGTCCGCTGCTGCCGTCCGGATAAACGACCATGAGGTCCATCGGGGTCGAGCCGATCTCCACGAGTTCGCCGGGGCGGGATGGGCTTTGGCGTCCCCATGGCCTGTCCGGTCGGTTTCCTTGAGTCCGGCGCGTGGTCGCGTTTCCGAAGGGGTGCCTTGAACCCTCGATTTTCTTCAGAATGCGGTAGAGCGTTGCATCTGATGGCACGGCGAGATCCGACTTGGCTGCGGCCGCCCGGACCCGAGCAATGACGCGAGATCGCGTGCCCGTGGAAGCATCCTTCTGCCCGGACAATTCAGCCTCGACCAGTGTAAAAACTCTGGGGTCGGTTCGCCCGGCCACGCTCATCTGGCGGGTGGCTCTGCCGTCAGCGAGGCCCCCGATGCCATGAGCTCGGTAGTCGGCGATATGGCGGAACATTGTCCGCTCAGTCATGGCCATCCCACGGGCAGCGAGTTCCGTCAGCTTGGCTTCGATCCGGACCTGCAAGGGGTTGGCGAGATCGTATTCGGGCTTCGGGTTCGTGCCGGGCAGAGACCCTGGAGGAATCCCGTGGAGCACTTCGTGGACGTGCCGGTGAAGGGCAAGGACACCGTCACGGGTGCCGGGGGAGAGCGTCTCCAGAGCCGCAGCATTGTCCAGCGAGGGGAAGGACGGGGGGTCATCCGGCAAGTACGAATCATCGATCAACAGATCGGCCACCGGAACTCGTCGGATGCGATTGGTAGCAAGATTCTTCAAGGCCAGCTCGGGCCCGTCCTGGGCTACAACCTGCCAGGATCCTGCGTCGAACTGGATGAAATCGAAAAGGCGAACGGACTTCACGACGCAGCCGCCAGTCTCGGCATCGGCGACCTTTCCTGGGCCGGGGCGATCCAAGCCTCCATCGACAATGGCTCGTCCAGGCCGACTTGGAGGACCCCAATGAAGGCCAGATGCAGCAGATGGGCCTGAACGGTGGAAGGTTCGAGCCGCAGCATTCGCGAAGCGCGCCGCACGCCAGCGGACAAGGAGACACCCGAATCGACTGCTTCCATGAGCGCGGGCACGATCGTGCTGGGCGGAGCGTATCTGTGAAGCCGGTATCCAGAGAGCCAACGAAGATTCGAAGCCGCCGGCTCTGCCATCCCCGAGAACACCTCGTAGTCCCAGCCAGCCTCATCGCACAACGCCCGGGTCAAGGAAAACTGACGGGCCCCGGCCTCCAGATGGTCCGGGTGCCGCACATCCACGACTCGTCCGCCGCCATCACGAAGTCGCAAAAAGAAGTCCGGCACATGGCCGCGGGCACTATCAGTCCCTTTAGGCCACAGCACAGCAAGTGGCTGGGACGCGATCCCGACAACGTCCCTGTCATAGTCGGCAAGCATCAGGAAATCCCGCTCCAGCAGACTCTCAAAGCCCACATGTGCGCACGTCGTGCTGGACCACCACGAACCCTCGTAATTCCGCTTGCCCGGCCAGGAAAAGAAGGAACGGACCGGCAGCGAAGATTCCAAGCGCAGCGATGCGCAAGCCGGCAACACCGGCTCATCCAGGATGCGTCCATCCAACCGCGCGAGAATCCGAGCCGAGTCAGTCGCATTCGCCGGCAGGGACCTCAAAGCCTCACATTCAGCCACGCTGACAACTTAACTGAGAATCGTCTGTAATCCGTTAACTGACACGTTGAATGCGAAAACTGACATCTGGAATGAGAACGGACACGGGAGTTCTCGCAGCTACTTCTACTCCCGTTGTTTCCGCGCCGATAACCGACGTTATGTAAAGCTGTAATGACTCTAAGTGCTT
>NZ_SDXQ01000063.1:0-3285 GCF_006964045.1 Arthrobacter sp. TS-15
GTAATGACTCTAAGTGCTTTTCCTGCACATCGTGAGGATGTGGGAAACGCCTGCTGGACCTCCCCCAAAGCGGTGCTGACCTGCGATTTTGCCTTGACGGCGGAATTGCCGGGGTTCTGAAGGTGCCCGCTGTTCCGGGCTCATTGTGGGCGCCGTATTTGCCTTCTGAACTGCGGTTTCACTCCTGAGCGATTGCGGTTCTCGCAAACTGTGTGCGAAAATTGCAAAGGGTTCTTGATGATGCGAGGCGAACCATGGCACGGGATGACGGGAATGTTCTCTATGTTCCTTTCGGCGGTCAGACGCCGGATCCAGACTCGTTCCTGGCCCTCGTCCTGGATGGCTGGGCACGCCAGCAGCGTGCGCAGGATTTCTCGCCAGGGACCATCCGCACCAAGCGCAATGTTGTCTTGAGCTTCGTGGACTTCTCGGGCAAATATCCGTGGGAATGGAGCCTTGGCGACGCGGACGACTATTTTTCCCACGCCCGGGCCGTGAGGAACCTCGCCCACGGCACTGTCCGGGGGTATCAGGCGGCGGTGAAGCTGTTCTGTGACTATGCCTGCAGCCCGCAGTACGACTGGTGCGAGCAAAGCGCGAAGCTGTTTGGCCGAGTCTTCTCCCAGGTCGTGACGGAACTGAACCGGGTGACGCATTCGCAGCCGACCGAAGCCCGGCCCGGGAAACGACCCTTCAGCCAGCGTGAGCTACAGGAACTCTTCGACCTCGCAGATCTCGAGGTCGTGCGGATCCTGGACTCGGGCCGCAAGGGTGCCTTGTCTGCATGGCGTGACGCGATTGCTTTCAAGTCTGCCTACAGCTGGGGTCTGCGCTCCGAGGAATTCCGCCGCTTGCAGGTGTCCGATTTTTCCCGCAACGGCAAGGCACCCTACCTCGGAGACCATGGCGTCGTTCTGGTGCGCTGGGGCAAGCCGCACAGGGGTTCAGCCAAGAAGGTCCGGTCCGTCCTCACCGTTTGGGAGTGGTCCGCGGAGATGGTGGCCGATTGGATCAGAAACGGCCTCCCCCGCTACGGCCATCCAGTCACGGACCTGTTCCCCACCAGCGGCGGGAAAGTCGTCAGTGAGTCGCATCTGAACGACCGGCTCCATGACTTCCTGGATGAGCTGGGATACCCCAAGGGACTGGACCTGCATTCCTTCCGCCGCTCCTACGCCACGCACCTGAGCACGGTCGAAGGATTTGATCTGACCTTCGTGCAGCTGCAACTGGGCCATGATCACGCCTACACGACGTCCCTGTATACGCTGCCCTCCCCTGACTACCAGCGCCTCGCCCTTGAGCAAGTGCATGAACGAACCATCAAAGCGGCCCTGGCGCTGCCCTCAGAAAGGAAGCACCCATGAGCAGACGAGAAATCGCCTACACCTGGCGGGTCCGCGAGATCATGGCCCGTCGAGGGGTCCACACCGCCAAGGAGCTCGCTGCTCTCCTGCACGAGCGCGGCATTACCCTGACCGCCAACGCAATTTGGCGGATCGTGACCCAGGAGCCCGAACGGATCTCCTTCAAGGTTCTCGTCGCACTCTGTGATGCCCTGGATGTAACACCCAACGACCTCATCACTTACTCAGCCACCGAAGCCAAGACCATCCGGCACCGCAAAGCTGCCGGCGAAGACATCCCTGACCTGCACAAATACCGCCCAGTGCGCGCACGAATCGTCGAGGACGATGGCTAACCCGGGACGGCCCGCCACCGGAGGCAACGGATCCGCGCGGCCACCCACAATCAATTACCTGCAGACCTCCAGGAAACGGGGCCGGCCACGCTCCAGCGGGGATTATCTCTGCGGCCGGTGCAACCTGATGGTGGCTAAGATCCGGGTGCGCTGGCCTGACGGCCCGGTCTGCGGAGCCTGCTTCACGGAAGCCACCCACACTCGCGGCAGATGCCCCCGCTGCCTCGAAACCCGCATGCTCCCCGGACGCTCCCCTGACCACCAACCGATCTGCCGCGACTGCGCGGGCATCACCACCGACCTCACCTGCACCCGATGCAACCGTGAAATCGAAAGGTTCCGCGCCGGCCTTTGCATCCGCTGCGCTCTCCAGGACGACCTCACCGCGGTGCTCAAACCCGGTGACAACCTCAGCCTCCACCGCCTCATCAGCCTCCTCACCGAAACCGGCAGGCCCGAAAGCATCTACACCTACATGCGCCCTGGCACCCGAGCCAGGGAACTACTGAGCTCCATAGGCGACCGGACTCTCCCGCTGACACACGAAGCCTTTGACGCGCTCCCCCGGTCAACCGCCGCAGAGCACCTGCGCTACCTGCTCATGCACCACCGCATCATGCCCGGACGCGGCAACGAAAAGCTCGTACGCTTCGAGCAATGGCTTGCCAGCAAAATCAGCGACCTCCCCGATGATGGAACAACCCAAACCATCGAACGCTTCGCAACATGGCACCACCTCAAGCGCATCCGCGACAGAGCCACAGACCCAACAGTGAACCTCGAAACCGTCACCCACGCGGCCAAACAGGAAATCACCGAAGCCGCCAAACTTCTCATCTGGCTCCGCAATACTCATGGCATCGGAGCCGACGAACTCAGGCAAGCCCACATCGACGAATATCTCAGCATCGGGCCCAGCACCCACAAACATGTCCGCAACTTCGCACGCTGGCTCAACCGGCAAGGCCGCAGACCCTACGGGAAGCTCGACGTGCCCTTCAGGCCCGCACATTCCGTGCCAATGATCACCCAACAGGAACGCATCGAACTGGTCCGCAACTGCCTCGATTACAACCACGTCATCACATCGACACGCCTTGCAGGCCTCATCCTGCTGCTCTGGGCTCACCCCATCAACAAGATCGTCATGCTCAGCCGGGCCGACATCGAGAGCACCCCCGAGGGCATGTTCCTCAAGCTGGGCACCATTCCCGCCGCAATACCTGAAGCACTAACAGGGATGTTCTGGAACCAGCACCAGGGAAGCGGGAACCGGAACACCACTAACACGAACACTAACTGGCTGTTCCCAGGCACCCGGGCAGGCCAGTACATCCACCCGGCGACCCTTTCCGAACGACTCAAAGTCCTGGGCATCGATGGCCAGAGAGCCCGAAACGCAACACTGCGCGACCTCACCCAAGAAGTCGACGCCCGAACGCTGATGGATCTACTCGGTTACAGACCCGCCATCATCGCCCAACACGCCGCGAGATCGGCCACGAGAATGTCTGACTACATCGCCCTCAAGCAACGCCGCACCTGAGCATCCTGAGAAAACGGATAAAGCATTGCGCCACTAG